>CAYJDK010000006.1:0-13119 GCA_964368905.1 uncultured Bacteroides sp. | reverse complement strand
TTTATAATTTTTGGTGCCCCAAAAATTGCATGTTTGGGGGGGGCGGCAGGCCGTCTTGTCCCTTAAACAAAGCATGTGTTGGTGTGTTAATTATGTTAACCTTGCTTTGTGTCTCGCTTATTGTGCTGGTTTCTTTTGTTATTTGTGGCATTAAATATGAAATTGCCAGTGCCTTTTGTTTATCAAACACTTGAAAATTGTTTATTAAATCTGTTACATATCCGTCACTTTCAATTTTTAAGTTATATGTTGCATAAGGCTGCAGGATGTTGTTTTCATTTAAAGATAAACACTCCGGTGGGCATGCCAGCTGCAATCCGTCCAGTATACCGTTTTCGTCTGTATAATCTTCGTATATTACACTCGACATTAATGTATCGTAAATTGTTACTTTTGCATTTTTTATTGGCAAAGCTGTTTCGGCGGCACTAACTTGCGCCCTAAAAGTACCCATGCCACCTGTCATAAAGTTGCTCATATGGTCAACTCCTTTCTTCTAAACATGTTATTCTATAAATATTGTTTATGACACTAAACAAAACTCTTTATTTTTTTTATAATTTGTAATATACTAAATAAAGCAATAAAAAACTTTAAATTTATACAAACAAATTAAAAATATGGCGCAAAAAAAATTTTATGTAATAACATTTTGCTTGCCAAAATAGCACAAAATAACTGCATAAAAAAGTTAAAACCATACCACTTAAAGAACGGAGCATATATAAATGCAACATATTATTGAAAACGAATTTTTGAGCATAGCGGTTAACACAAAAGGCGCAGAAATGTGCAACATAACAAATAAAGAAACAGGCACGCCTATATTGTGGACAGGCGATGTTGATGTTTGGCCAAAACATGCGCCTATATTGTTCCCTTATTGCGGTAAATTAAAAAACAATTGCTTTACAATTAACAACGTGCAGTACGAGGGCGGCGCACATGGATTTGCAAGAGATTTGGAACATATAGTACTTGAAAAAACACAAACAAGCATAAAATTAATATTAGAGGCAAACGTGCTTACTATGGAAAAATGGCCATATGCATTTGGGCTTATAAGCACATATACGCTGCAAGGTAAAACCTTGTTACACAATGTTGAAATTATTAACGACGGCAACGAAAAAATGCCGTTTGGGTTTGGGTTTCACCCTGGGTTTATGTGCCCGTTTGATGATATTTCAAACATACAAGATTATGATATTGTGTTTGACGAAACCGAAACGCCACGTGTAATTCACACAGATATGTATACAGGGCTTTTAACTGATAAAACGTCTGTTTTATTTGAAGGCAAAAGTGTTTTACCACTTAATGATACTATGTTTAACCTTGGCAGTATTTGCCTAACCGATTTAAAAAGCAAAAACATAAGCCTTTGCAACCGCACTACAAACAAAAAAATTGTATTTAATATTGAAAATTTTGATTATGTGCTGTTGTGGTCAAAGCCAGACAAAATAAAGTTTTTATGCATAGAACCATGGCATACTTTACCTGATAGCGAAAACTCTAGCGGAGAGTGGCAGCAAAAACAACCGCAAATAGTTTTAATGCCGGAAGAAAAATTTACAACTTGTATGTCTATAACTTTTGAGTTATAATGTATATTATGTGTAAATTTTATAAGCGTATTTTACATATAATTTAATAAACAATTTATTTTACAGAATGGAATGATTATAATGAACAAGAAAAACGATAATAATCAATACGGATACGACCGCGAGACGTTTGGCGATGTGTCTCAAAACAGTAACGATAATGGTAACTATAATAATAACAACATGAATAGCGGCAACAATTATAATTACAACAATGCCAACTACAATAATAACAACATGAATAACGGCAACAATTATAATTACAATAATGCTAACTATAATAGCAATAACGCAAACTACAACAATGCCAACTATAATAATGGCAACACATATTACCAAAACACTCAAGTTGCAAGCATTACACTTGCAGAGCACATGGCAAAAACATTTTTGTGGATGTTTTTAGGCCTTACTTTAACATTTGCAACTGCTTTTATTATTTCAACAGGGCCTATTCTTTATTATATTTTTTCTGTGCCTGCCCTGCCTTTTATTTTTATGATAGTTGAAGTTGGCCTAGTTTTTTATTTAAGTGCACGCATAAATAAGTTAAGCGTTAATTCGGCTTACTTTTTGTTTTTTGCATACTCGCTTCTTAATGGTGTAACTTTTTCTGCTATATTTGTTATATATACTTCGGCTTCGCTAATTTTTGTGTTTGGCATGGCGGCGCTTTACTTTGGCATTATGGCACTTTACGGGTTTGTTACTAAGGCAGATTTATCTCGTTTACAACCAATTTTTTCAATAGGTTTAATTGTGCTTTTAGTATTTTGGGGTTTATCTTTAATATTAAATTTATCAGGGTTTGAAACTATTATTTGCATAGCAGGTATTGCATTATTTATGGGTTTAACTGCGTTTGACATTCAAAAAATAAAAGCGTACCACTCTGTTTATGCGCACGATGAACAAATGGTTAAGAAAATGTCTATTATGGGTGCACTTCAGTTGTACCTTGACTTTATAAATATATTCCTTTACCTACTAAGGTTACTTGGACGCAGAAAATAATTTTAATAAAGGCCGATGTTATTGCAACTCTGTTAACAATTACTTTTGTTAGCGGTTTTGCAGTAACATCGGCTTATAGTGTTTAAGCGGCATTTTTAAACAGCAACGCTTTGCCGCTTTGTGCTAATTGTTACATATAAAAGAAGGTGTAAAGCTTGTTTGATAAAAACATTTTTAAAAGCATAATACATATTGCATACAGTGCACTTTTTGCACTTTTTTCTATTGTAATGATATTTGGTTTTTATTCGGGGCCAAAAACTTTTGTTCCAAATGAATTGCTTATTGTTATAATAGCTTTTATTGTTTGTGGCGTTGGCACACTAATACTTTATATATTAAAAAAATGCACCGGTAAAAAAGGCGTAGTATTGCGCTGTTTTATTTTATTGGGTTGTTTTTTTGTGCAGTTTTATTTGTTTTGGAAAACAAGCACAACGCCCGGTTGGGATGCAAACATAGTAGTGCGCAGTGCCATAGACGGGTTTATTGACATGAAGTATTATTCAAAGTTACCAAATAATTTGTTACCTGCCGTTTTAATGCGAATTTGGGTTGTAATTACAGATGTTTTTTATTTTATTTTTCCACTAAAGCGCCTTATTATATTAAACATTATTTTTGTAAACAGCGGGCTTTTTTTTATGTATTTAAGCGTAAAGCGTGTTTTTGGCATTTTTGCGGCAGACAGGGCTTTGTTAATTAGTATTCCTTTAATTGCATTTAGCCCTTGGCTTGCCACACCTTATACAGATACTATGGGTGTGTTTTTTACGTCTTGTATTTTATACTGTATTATACGTGCCGCACAAAGCGAAAAAACAAAACAAAAACAATTGTTTTTTGCACTTGCCGGGTTTGCCTTAATTTTTGCAGCCTTTATAAAAGCAACCGCTGCCATTATTATGATTGCGCTGTTTTTAGTTTTAATATCGAGCAAAAAAATGCGGCTTATGTTTAGTTTTTCAAAAAACATTTTTAAAAACAGTTTAGTTGCCATTGCTTTTGGTGCTTTAATTTCTTATTTATGTGTTTATGCATTGCTTTTGCCTGCTAATACAAGAATAGAAAAAGAGCACCCTACCGAGTTTGCGCGTGGTATTTTATATTATTTAGACCATGGTGTGCGTTCTCAAAACACAGGAATATGGAACGGAAAAAATTACGAATGGACCATGTATAACATACATAAGCCTAATTATGAAGAAATGGCAATGCAGCGTATTGTAGATGTATTAAAAGGATACGGTGTACAAGGAACGTTAAAGCATTTTTATAACAAACTGCTTTGGGCCGGAACAGACGGTGTTTTTGCTTATGGTATAGAGGGTGCCTTTTATGCCGATTTGCAAGATTCACACGATACATTGCGCGGAAAAATGCAAGATTATATATATCATGAGTCTTATTTTTTCCAAAATATACTTTCTCAATTTTTGCAAGCTGTTTGGTTAATAGCCTGTTTAAAAGCAGTTTTTTGTGTAGTTTTTAAAAATAAAAGCGAATTTTCTTTTTTAGCAAAGTTAGCGGTAGGCGGGTTGTTTTTATACTTAATGATATTTGAAAACCGCAGCCGATACGTTTTTTTATATACTCCTATAATTATATTTACAGCAGAGTGCAAGGCGGAAAGTTATATTAAAGAAGTAACGCAAATTTTTAAAGGCATGTTTAAACGCAAAAAATTAAAACAAACACATGAAGAAGAAAAAGAAAAGAGTGACGCTTTATTCATATAAAAAATAATAAAGAGAGTTTGCTACACGCGCAAAAACTTTACTTGCGTCCTCGCTTGTTTTTGTAGAGCTGTCCATCATTACCGTTATTGTATACTGCGGGTCATAAGATGGATAAAACCCTGTAAACCAAGCGTCCATAATTTCTTCGCCGCTTTCAAGGTAACGCCCTGTTTGAGCAGTGCCTGTTTTGCCGCCGGCACCGCCAAGTGTTGGTTTAGCGCTTTGCCCAAGCCCTGTGTTAACTGCATTTATTAACATAAGCTGTAAATCGTTTGCCGTTTTTTCGCTTATCCACCGTTGCAACACAGGGTTGTACAAACTTTGTATTATTTCTTCGCTATATGCATCAACATAACCTTCCACAAACGTTGGCGAAACATATATTCCGTTGTTTGCTATGCTATTAAAAAACGCTGTTATTTGTATGGGCGATGCCATTAATGTTCCTTGCCCAAAACTAATGCTCGCAAGTTCTCCTAAATTGTTTAAATCAGTTACGCTTGGAATGTTTCCGGCCGTGCTTAAAAAATTATCTGCAATAGATATACTTTGCCCAAAACCTGTTTTTAACATTGCGTCATGTATTTTTTCCGCGCCAAGTTCTAGGCCCATTTTTACAAAATACGTATTGCAACTAACTGCCATTGCCTCGTTTAAATCTACTTTGCCGTGCCCTATATTATGTGCACAGTTATATGTGTGGTCTGCTACTGTAATACTTCCGCTACACTCATATTCTTCGTTAACGGGGTAGCCGTTTTCAATAGCAAGTGCCGCTAATAACGGTTTAAATACAGAGCCAACATTATAAGCACTAAATACCCTGTTTGTAAACGGAGAGCCGCTTGCATTTAAACTGTTTTGCATATTTTCAATGTCGTAATTCGGCATGCTTACGCTTGCAATTACCCTGCCTGTCTTTGTGTCCATAACAACTATTGCACCTTGCTCTATATCCTCTTGTGCAATACTCTCACACACTCGCTGTATTGCGGCATCAATTGTAAGCATTACACCAAAACCCGTGCCTGTTTCGGCTGTAACATAAGTTTCATTTACGTCTATAAATTCTCCTTGTGCGTTAACGGCACAAAAAATTTCTTCTTTAGATGTACCACCAATTAAATCATCGTTAAACACGTTTTCAAGGCCATAAATGCCGTTCCCCTCATAATCGCAGTAACCTATAAGGTGGCTTGCTATGGGGTTTGCCATATACCTTTCTGTGCGCAAATACATAGCATAGTCTTCATCAAAATAGTCAGATAATTCTACCATAAACGGTGCGCTTTTTTGTATGCTATCGTAAAAAATATCTTTATCTTCCGGCGCAACGTAATCAAATAAAAGGCGGTAACTGTCTACAGTTGGCGATACAAGCCCATAACTTTTATATGTGCTTGAAGTTAACTGCCTAAACCTACTGTCATAAAAATCACCTCTGCCTGATTCTATTTCAATGTAATGGCCAATTTGGGTTTGTGTATTATTTGCATACTCGCTGTTGCTTGCCAAAATTGAAAGGTTAATTACCAAAACAAAAAATGCACATAAAGCCACAAAAAATACCACACAAAACTTTTTAGCCACTATAATAATTCTCCTTTTAATTTTAAATTAATTACTGCTTACCATTATTATGTGCAAAAATTTTGCTTTTTACACAACAAAAGAATGTGGTTTTTTAAGTTTTTGTTGCACTGTTTAAATTGTACAATATAGCATTTGCATTGCCTTTTAATTTTGTTTTGCAATAAAAATTAAGGCACAAATTGCAAAAACTTGTTGACACTATAATTCTTTAATGATATATTACGTTTATAATATAAAAATAAATAACTGGAGATTAAAAATGAACTATTTTAAAGACGAAAATGTAAATTTTTCAATTCTTAAAGAGCGCGCTTACAACATGCGTTGGGCTGAAATGGAGGATGACGTCATTCCTCTTACAGCTGCAGATTCAGATTTTCCTGCATATGAAGAAATAACAAATGACATTATTGACTACGTAAAAAAAGGTTATCTTTCTTATACACCAAAACTAGGATTGCCGGAGTTTAAGGAAAGTTTTTCAGCCGCTATTAAAAAAAGAAAAGGCGAAGAAGTTGACCCTGATTTAATTTTGCCTATTGACAGTGCTGCACGCGGCATGTCTGTAATAGCAAAGGCGCTACTTAAACCGGGCGACGAGGCAATTGTTTTTGACCCTGTAGATTTTCTGTTTAAAACATCTATGGAGGCAGCCGGTGCAAAAATTGTATTGTTCCCAATGAAAATAGTAGACGGAAAAATTGATTTTTCTGACCTTGAAAAATACATAACGCCAAAAACAAAAATGCTTGGCCTTTGCAACCCACACAACCCACTTGGCATGATATACCCAAAAGAAGATTTATCTTTCCTTCTTGATTTATCTGAAAAACACGGGTTTTATATTATGAACGACGAAATATGGTCTGACATAGTGTACTCTGAGAAAAAATACAACAGTATATTAGAATTTGGCGCAGAGCGTAACGCAAGGACTGTTTCTGTTTATGGGTTTAGCAAAAGTTTTGCTATGGCCGGTTTAAGAATAGGCTGCGTATATTGTCACAACAAAGAGCTTTTTGATAAAATAGTTGATGCTTCTGAAGTTTTAACAACAATAGGCGGAATTTCGTCTATATCACAAATAGCCGGTAAGTCTTGTTGCGACAAAGGCTATGTATGGTTTGAAAGTTTTATTAAACACTTGCAAGGCAACAGAGACTACGCATTGGAAAGGCTTTCTAAAATGCCGGGCATAACGTGCCAAAAACCTGATGCTACTTTTGTTTTATTCCCTAATATTTCTGCTTTAAAAATTGACCCTGTTGAATTTGCACAATTTTTGCAAGAAAAACACAAAGTAGTAATTGTTCCGGGTGGAGATAGATTTTTTGGCCCGGGCTCTAACGGCCACATGAGAATTTGCTTTGCTACAAGCAGAGAAATTTTAGCAAAAGGGCTTGACAGAATTGAAGCCGGTGTTAACGAAATTTACAATAAAAATGCAAACAAATAATTAAACCTAATAAAAAAGCTGTTATAAATGAAATTACTCATTTGTAACAGCTTTTTATTTTATTTTTAGTTAACGCTTTTTAAATAATAAAAACAGCGTTAAACACAAAAAACGTGCGCTGCAACAATTAAAAAATACTTTTTTGTTGCAATTGCAAACATTTATGCACATAAACTTAATTTAGTGTATTATCTTTTATTATTTGTTGTTTCATTCCTTTCACAATAACACTTAAAGCATAAGACGTCCTCTCGGTTGACGTTGCATTTATTCCCTCTAATACATACGGTATTCCAAGCTGTTTGTATTTTTCAAGCGCCATTGTATGGTACGGTATAATGTCAAGCGCTTTAATGTTTTTTAACTTAGATAAAAAAGCACCTAGCCTTAACAAGTATTCTTCCCTTAACGTTACGCCCTCTATAACAACATGCCTTATCCAAACATCTTTATTTATTAAAGACAAAAACTCGGCAAAAGCTAAAATGTTTTCATTTGCTGCGCCTGTCATAATTTTATGGCGCTCGCTGTCAATGTGCTTTATATCAAGCAAAACAAGGTCAGTATATTCCATAAGCTTGCGGTGTAACTCTTTTGTATCTGTGTTAAAGGTTATACCCGAAGTATCAAGGCAAGTGTTAATGTTTTTCTTTTTGCATTGTTTAAAAAGTTCTGTAACAAAATCTATTTGCAAAAGCGGCTCGCCGCCGGTAACTGTTATGCCTCCCTCGGTAAACGCTTTAGTTTTTTCAAACCTTTGTAGTACCTGTGATACAGTCATAACGCTGCCTTTTTTTTCAGGCCATGTGTCCGGGTTATGGCAATAGTTGCACCGCATAGGGCAGCCTTGCATAAAAACTACCATTCTAATGCCCGGCCCGTCCACCGTTCCAAATGAATCTATAGAATGTACATAACCTTTCATCATTTTGTAAACCTCTTATATAATGCGTTTTATATCTTTGAGTGAAACGTGCGTGAAATAATATCGTCTTGTTGTTCTTTGTTTAGCTTTACAAAATTAACAGCATATCCAGACACCCTAACAGTTAATTGTGGGTAATTTTCAGGATGCTTTTGTGCGTCTAACAACGTTTCTTTTGTAAAAACGTTTACGTTTAAATGGTGTCCTCCCATTTTTGTATAACTGTCTAATAAGGACACTAGGTTATCTATTTGTTTGTCGTTTATTTCGCTCATAATTTAATCTCCTTTTGCGCTGTATTAATCATCGTGAGTGTTTTCGTTAGGCTGTTTGCAAGATAAATTTGCGCACTCGCCGTTAAAGTCATCCATTGTTTGTATAACAAGGTTGTCAATATTAAAGTCAGACATAAACACCCTGTCGTCCTTGCCAAGAGCGCCCGGTACTATAGAAAACGTGTCTGATATGCCATCAAGCGCATCTTCAAACGGCAACTTTGCAACAGATGCAAGCGAGGCAGCAGCGCCGCTTGTGTCTCTGCCGTGCATTGGGTTTGCTCCCGGTGCAAACGGTACGCCTGCTTTTCTTCCGTCCGGCGTAGAGCCGGTTTTATTTCCGTAAACTACGTTAGATGTTATAGTTAAAATAGACATTGTGGGAATACTGTCTCTATACGTATGGTGTCTTCTAATTTTTTCCATAAACTTGCGCACAATATCTATTGCAATTTTATCAACTCTGTCGTCGTTATTGCCGTATTTTGGGTAATCTCCAATTACTTCGTAATCAACCGCAAGGCCAACCTCGTTTCTTATAACTTTTACTTTAGCGTATTTAATTGCACTTAAAGAATCTGCTATAACAGAAAGGCCCGCTATGCCTGTTGCAAAATAACGCTTAACTTCTCTGTCGTGCAACGCCATTTGTACACGCTCGTAACAATATTTATCATGCATATAATGTATAACATTAAGTGCGCTAACATAAACACCGGCAAGCCATTCAAGCATGTCGTCATATTTTTGCATAATGTCATCATATTCCAAATAATCGCCGGTAACAGCCCTGTAATTTGGGCCAATTTGCATGTTTAGTTTTTCGTCTACACCGCCGTTAATTGCGTATAGTAAGCACTTTGCAAGGTTTGCACGTGCACCAAAAAACTGCATTTCTTTGCCCACTTTCATAGACGATACACAGCATGCAATTGCATAATCGTGCCCGTGCACAGCCCTCATAAGCTCGTCGTTCTCGTATTGTATAGACGATGTTTTAATGCTCATTTTTGCGCAGTATCTTTTAAAATTACTAGGCAAGCGTGAAGACCAAAGCACAGTAAGGTTAGGTTCCGGCGCAGCGCCAAGGTTAGTTAGTGTGTGCAAAAACCTAAACGATGTTTTTGTAACCATGTGCCTACCGTCTACTGTCATGCCCGCAATTGATTCTGTTACCCATGTTGGGTCCCCTGAAAAAAGCGAGTTGTATTCGTGCGTGCGTGCAAATTTAACAAGGCGCAATTTCATAACAAAGTGATCTATAAATTCTTGCACCTGGTCTTCTGTTATAACGCCACGCTCAAGGTCTCTTTCAATAAAAACATCAAGAAAAGTAGAAACACGCCCAAGGCTCATTGCGGCGCCGTTTTGCTCTTTTATTGTTGCTAGGTACCCAAAATAAAGCCATTGTATAGCTTCTTTTGCAGTTGCGGCAGGCTGCGAAATATCAAACCCATAACTTTGCGCCATTTCTTTAATTTCAAAAAGCGCCCTAATTTGTTCTGCAAGCTCTTCCCTCAGCCTCATGTTTTTTTCGGTCATTCTTACAGGTGCTGTTTTTAATTGTTCTTTTTTGTCCTCCACAAGCATGTCTATGCCGTAAAGCGCTACTCTCCTGTAATCACCTATAATTCTACCACGTCCATACGCATCGGGCAAGCCTGTTATTATTGCAGATTTTCGCGCAAGTTTAATTTCGTCTGTATAAACGTCAAAAACGCCATCGTTGTGTGTTTTTCTATACTTTGTAAATATATTTTTAATATCTTCTGATATCTCATACCCGTACTGTTTACAAGCATTACTTGCCGTGCGTATGCCGCCAAAAGGTTGTAAACTGCGTTTAAAAAGTTTATCTGTTTGAAACCCAACTATAGTTTCTTCATCTTTATTTAAATAGCAAGGCCCATGTGATGTTACCGTGGACACAATATCTGTATCCATGTCAAGCACGCCACCTTTTTCTTGCTCTTTTGCATTTAGCTCTATTACTTGCTGCCATAAATTTTTAGTAGCTTTTGTTGGTGGTGCCAAAAAAGCTTCATCGCCATCATATTGAGCAAAGTTTAATGTTATAAAATCGCTAACATCTATTGCAACGTCACTCCATTTGCCCGTTTTAAACCCGTCCCAATTTTTAGAATAATTTAGTTCCATTTGTGTTTCCTTTTGTCCTTTCTTTTACATATATATAAATTGTTTGCACAAAACGTTTGGTTATGCAGTATTTTTGCATAAATTAACTTTTGCTTGCGCTTATTTTAAAATATACCAATTTAGTGTTAGTTAACATATCTATACTACCACATTGATAAAAATTTGTCAATCGTTGTTTTGCATTTATTGCTTGTTATATTAAACTTAAAGCAACGGCACAAGCGCTTATTAAAGCAAGTTGTAACTTTATATAAATGCAATTAAATAATATACATCTGCATAAAAAATAGCGCCGAGCTTTACTCGGCGCATAATTGGGCGCGGCATACACAAGAATGTATCACTTTGTCCGTGTCATAATTCTCTCGCCTTTCGTGTCTTTGAAAAAAGTTTTCTTAAAGCCTAATTTTTCATAAAGTTCAATCGCAGTGCGATTATCTTCATGCACAGACAAATATATTTTTTTACATCTATAATCTTCATACATCTTTTCAAGTATCAACACCATAGATTTTTTACCATACCCTTTGCCTTGATATTTTTTATCAATCATAAATCTATCAAGCCATACCTGAGAAAAAAATAATAGCTTATTTTTGCCATGCATGGCAAAGCCTATTAAATTTTCGCCTACATAAATTCCATAAAAATACCATTTCATATTGTATGCATTTGTTTTTGCATCGTTTAAACACTGTTCACAAGTTTCTATAAAATGGCTTTGCTCTTTGTTAACCGATAAAGTCTTTATTACATCCCACTTTTCTCTTAATATCGTTTTAATACTAACTTCACTCATATCTTATATACTATTCCTAATCTTTATTGGGCTCAAATATTTTCATTGGAATTGACTTCATAAGTTTTTTAGCTTTTAATGCATTATAATCTTTATCGGTAGATAAAATATCAACAAACGGTTTTTTATATCCTGCTTTTATTCCTGTATGGATAAAACCATTTCGTTCATAAAAAGCAAGCCTTTTTACTCTTTGCTCATAATTTAAGGCATTTTTATCGTCCATTGTTTCAATAAATAGCGTTATCGCCTTATTAGGGTATTTATTAAACAACACTTGTAATAACTTTGAGCCGTATCCTTTTGAATGAACTTTATCATTTACCGCAATGTAAAACACGAATAGAGAATCGTCAGATTCTATGGTAAATAAAATGCCTACAAATAAATCATTATCATAGTAAACTTTAAAATCATAATTTTTCTTTAGTGTTAATAGTCTTATAATCCACATTGGCATAAGCTCTTCTTTTGGAAAAACGCTTTTCATAAAATCGCATATCTCTTTATAGTTAGAAAGTTTTTTTGATAAATTTTTCTCAGTTAAATTCATATTAAAGTCATCTTTTAACATGCTACTCATTTTCTTCCTTCTTAATAATATTCTCACACAATAAATCTGACAAATATTCAACTATTTCACAAAATGTGTCTACTTTTTCTTGGCCAAACTTTGTTAAAATATTGTATTCTATTTCTTCTTCATAACTTGCAGAGGTTTCATAATCTTTGGGGCTGTTTGGGTTTATAGATAAATAAAAAATACGCTTGTCTGTTTTGCTTTGTGTTCTTAATATATATCCTTTTTTGCAAAGCTGATTTATTTTCTCTGTCACAGATGGACGAGTGATTTTTAATATATCTGCTATTTGCGAAGAAGTATATTCGTTAGGGTGAGCCTCAATAATGTTAAGGTATAATGTGTCATGATACGAAAGAGAGCTCTTTTTATCGTGAGAGTAAAGACGATTAAGCTCATATAGTGCGGTGTCATGTGTTATTTTGTGTAACACTTTTGTAATTTTTCCACCCATTTTATTACTCCTTTTAATTGTTATGCAAATTTAGGTACTTTTAACTAATTACTTTATGCTAATTATATTACACTGCTTCCTTGTTTTTGTCAAGCTATTTTTAAAATTAATACGTATAATAAGCTTGCAGCAAAATTTCAGCCAATTAATTGCAATACAAATTTGCCTCAAATTCCATGGTAAGCTAACCACGGCGGTTGCAACGTGCCACAGGCACACTGCCAAGAGCCGCCTTTCGATTCCCTTACTTTATAACAAAATAAAAAAGACACCGAGCTTTACTCGATGTCAATTGGGTGCAGCGTCACGCTGCTGGGTTGGTTATATAAAATGTATACCCATAAAAAATCACAGCGCCTCAGGCGCAAAACCGCAAAAAGGTGGTAGCGACAGGTTTGTGTCGTGAGGGCGTTTACAACCGAACAACAAACCCGAGCGTGCCTTTGGGCGGAAAAGGAGGAGCCACGAAATGGTGTGCGGTGATGATTTTAATAAATTTGCAAAAAAATCGTCACCC
>CAYJDK010000005.1:17390-23784 GCA_964368905.1 uncultured Bacteroides sp. | reverse complement strand
ACATTAACTGTATTGCCTATTGCCGTATAGTCCATTCTAAAAGCTGAGCCTATATTGCCAATAACTGCAGGGCCGTAATTTATTCCTATACCAAATTGTAAGTAAACACCATGTTTATCAAAAACTTCTTTACCAAGTTTTTCTGCCTCACTTATCATGTCTATTGCAGTTTTAACGGCCTTATAAACAATGTCATCTTGCTTAATTGGTGCACCCCAAAAAGCCATTGTGCTATCACCTATAAATTTGTCTAGCGTGCCTTCATTTGCAAAAATACATTTGCTAGTCATTGTTAGGTAATCGTTTAAAATATCTACAACTTCCGTAGGTTCAATGTTTTCTGCCATTGCGGTAAACCCTCTTATGTCTACCATAAGCACTGCAATTGTCTCGGTTTTACCGCCCAGTTTAAGTGATTTTTGCTCGCCTTTTAATATTTCCGCAACAATTTCCGGTGCAACATAGCGCCTAAATGTATTTGTTACTTTCCTTTTTTCAAGTGCAGTTCTTGTATAATTTGCCGCAACAGAAATAATAAAGCATATTGTTACAACAAGGGGCACAAATAAAACATGTACAACGTAACCAATGCTAAACAAAAAATAGCAAAGCAAAACATGGCCTACAGACATTGCAAGCCAAGCAGTAACCGCAGGCGCAATACTTCTATTATAAAACCACAAAATACAAAAAAACGTAACAAAAAATAAAAAAAACAACTGTGCTATAAACGCAATTACATGTTTCATTTCTCCATCTATAAGAGCAGCAATGCCGATAGCATGATATTCAACTCCAAACATTTTAACGGCATGGTCAATGGCCGTAAAATATTCATCATACATGCCAGAAGAATATGGCCCAATTAATACTATTTTATCTTTAAAAATGTCAGGATCTAACTCTTTGTTAACAAGTTGTGTTACAGAAAAACCGTCGTCATACGCAAGTGGTGCAGAACCAAACGGCACATACCACCTGTGAAGTGGATCAAGCGGTGGTTTTGATGTTTCGCTTTCTCCTAAGTACTCCATATAAAGTTTATAAACAGACTGATTAAAAGACGGAACTACTGTGCCATCTGGTAAGTCTATTTGCCAAATGGCATGGCGTAAAATTCCGTCTGAATCTATCATTGCATTAACATGGCCTTGTGTTGTAACGGCCGTTAATTCATCATAAGGTTGCTCGTAATACAAAACAGCATAATCATTTATATAAAAACTTCCGTCGCCCATTTCTACAATTTGATTGTCTATAGTTGCGCTTGTTGCAACAACAACATTATCATATTCGCCGGCTGCTAATGCCAGCCTTTCGTCGTTTTCAGAAGATTCGCTTTGCCCAATAAATAAAGTATCTACTCCAATAACTGCCGGTTTTTTTTTGGCATCACTGTTTAAGTATTCTATTGCAGATGCAAGCACGTCCCTTGACCAAGGCAATGTTCCGTATGCATCTGTTGCTTCTTCGTCTATACCTATAATTATTATCTCTGAGTTTGGGGCACCGGGTATTTGGTACAATGAATCAGATACAGTATTAGATGTTCTTATAACCTCGGGTATAAAACATAAGGCAATTATAAAAGAACTAACAATTAAACTTGCTAATATTCTAAAGGCAAAGCTATTTTTTTGCATTATTTACTCCATTAAAATTCATTATAAGTTTTAAATTAAAGTATATTAAAAGTTACTTTCTTTTTTATCTTTACCTTTATTTATAATAGCGTTTGCCAAATTAAATTTCTGTTCCATTTCTTGCTTAACATTCTCTAGCTGAAAAGCATATTCCAAAACATTTTCCATATAATTAACGTAATTCATTTTTGTAAGACAACTTGCCGCAAGCGATGCCAAAGCCCTAAGCATAGACTCACACTCTGTGTCAAACGGAATAATTTCACCATTGGCGTTAAATGCATTTACAAGTTGAAGCGCACCTATTATATCATTGTCACTGTTTATAAGTGGGCTAACAATTACAGATACAGTTTTATACCCTAACATCTCATCATATTCCATAGGGCCGGAAAAATCAAAGATATCGCTTTTATAAGCATCAGGTATATTAACAGATGTTCTTTTCATAACACTGTATGCACAAATATTACTATGCTTTAATTCTACCGGCGGTAATATGTCTTTATTATTTATATCATCGTTAAAAACATTTAAAGATTTAGTAATTCTTGCTTTAAATTCTAATTTATCATCGTTTAAAATGTATAAAGATCCCCCGTCACAATTTGCAAGGTTAACCGCAGAGTTAATGATTTTTTTAATTAATATGTTTATGTCTTTTTCAGCAGTGAGCTCTGTAATTAACTCAAGCAATTCATCTGTATAAATCTCTTTCATAAATATAACCATTCCTTTCCGCTTAACTTCAATGCACAAGACAACCATAAAAACGGTCATATTTATGCCATATTTTTCGGTTATCAGGCTTGCATGGATGTGAAAAGCGGCTTTTTAATATATTAAGTTTAAAATTATTTTCAAACTTTGTGCCACCATGTTAAACTATGTGTGTTTTTTATACAAAACACTACAAAAACCAACCATTTTCTAATTATAAAGTATATCACACACAATAATTATTTGCAACAAAGTACACGGTTTTTAAAATAACTATTTGCAGAAATATTAAAAGCCGTGTTGTTTTTTTTATTAATTTTTTTATGTTTAAATACAGTTTAAAATTTTGTTTAGTTATTGCCTAATTGTTCCATTAAATATTATTTGGATGATATTTTTTTCTGGTGGCAATTCCACCGCGCAAATGACGCTCTTGCTTATTTTGATTTAAAACTTTACGAACTTGTTTATATAAAATTTTGTTTATTTTTTGTAGTCTTTGTGTAACGTCTTTATGCACAGTACTTTTTGAAATATTAAATGTTTTTGCGGTTTGGCGCACTGTTGCGCCGGTTTTAATTATGTATAAAGCACATTCAACGGCTCTTTCTTCAGGCAAGCCTTTCATAAAAATTACCTCCTTTTTTTCATACTTCAATTCTATGAAAAAAAAGTTATAATTATGTTTTGTTTTGAGCCTTAAAAATAAAAGTAATAATTTTAATAACATAATTAACGCAAAAAAGCAGCACTTGCAAAAAGGCAAATGCTGCTTTAAATTAAAATATTGCGTTTAATTTTCTACAATTTCAACCGAGCTATCGTTAGCTATAAGATGTTGCAAATATCCGTATCCTTCACTCACCATAGAATTATAATCAACAAACCTTAGTGATGCACCATTAATGCAATACCTTAAACCACCATCGTCTTTAGGCCCGTCTGTAAAAACGTGGCCTAAATGGTTAAGGCCCGACCTGCTTTTAAGCTCTGTGCCATACATTGCACTTGTTTTACTGTTTTCAACTATAACTTCCGGCGAAATAGGTTTTGTAAAGCTTGGCCACCCTGTACCTGAATCAAATTTATCTGTTGATAAAAACAGTGGCTCTCCTGTTATTATGTCTACATAAATGCCTGCCTCGTAATTATCGTTTAACTCACTTGTAAACGCTCTTTCTGTGGCATCTTCTTGAGTTACTCTATATTGCAAATCTGTCAAATTTTCTTTTACTTCTTCTATTGGCGGCGCTGTATAATCTTCTTCATTAATAAGTAGCTCTGGCGTTGCTGCATTTAAATTAATATGGCAATATCCGTTCACATTCTTTTTTAAATAGTCTTGATGATACTCTTCGGCATCATAAAAATTATCAAGTGGTAACACTTCAACAACTATCGGCTCGTCATAATCTTGTTGCAATTCTTTCACAGCATCTTCAATAACATCTTTGTGCTCATTGTTAGTATAATAAACGCCCGAGCGATACTGAGTTCCCTCATCGTTTCCTTGTTTATTTAAAGATGTTGGGTCTACCACTTTAAAAAATGCATCTAGCAATTCTTTAAGTGTTACTTGATTTTCGTCGTAAACTATTCTCACAGTTTCCGCATGTCCTGTATCTTTATACAAGACATCTTGGTAGCTTGGGTTTTCAGTTGTGCCGTTTGCGTAGCCGGAAACAGCATCATACACGCCTGCTATTCTGGACATATACTCTTCAACGCCCCAAAAACAACCACCCGCAAAATAAACTGTACTTAAATCTTTTTCTTCAATTAAAGCGTCTATATCAATGCTTTCAATTTCTAATATTGTTTTTTCCTCAGGTTTTTTTGTGTTTTCATTTGACACAGCACTACCACTCCCCACTTTTGTAAAATATGTATATAATGAAATGACTCCTACGAATATTACTGCAATAAATATTGCAACTGTTCTTTTCTTTTTCATGTGTACACCTCCTAAGTATTATTTATCTGATACAACTATACCATATTAATATAAAAAGTTAAATAGTAATTATTACTGATTGATGAACATTTTGTATATTTAAAATTAACTCACAAAGAAAATTTTGTGAAATGCGCTAAATAGTTTTTTGTTAAATATTTTTAATTTAATAAATGTCGCTGTTACATAATAAATTAGTTTGCTTTAAAAAAATTATTGCCAGCAGTCTTTTTACTACTGACAATAATTTTTTTAAAGAACTTTTATTTATTTTAACATACAGCCATATTTTCTTGTTTTTCTTTAGCTTTTTGCTTTATATTTTTTATTACTATTTTATCTTTTTGTTCATTTGTTGTTATTAAAAAGTTTTTTTCAAAATAGTTTTCATTAACAATTTTATCTGCAAGTTGTTGAACAATTAATTTTGAAATTGTATTTTGTAAATTACGCGCACCCATACCGTTTTTAATGCTTAATTTTGCCAATACTTGCGGCACACTGCTTGTATGTTTTAGCTGTACGTTATTTAACATTGCACTTTGTTTAAGTTGCAGTAACATATTATTTGCAATTTTACAAAGTGAGTTTATGCTTAAAGGTTTAAAAATTAATATTTCTTCAAGCCTGCTTAATAGTTCCGGTTTAAATTCATTTTTAACAAGTGACATTATATTTTTTTGCACTTCGTTTTCAATGTTTTCACTTTGTCCAAAGCCTAAAGTATGTTGCATAACTGCTTGTTTTGCACCAATGTTTGACGTTAACACAACAATTGTATTTGAAAAATCGGCTTTTCTGCCGTCACTATCGGTTAATTTTCCGTAGTCTAATATTTGAAGCAAAATATTGCACATGTCAGGGTGAGCTTTTTCTATTTCGTCAAACAAAACAACACAGTAAGGTTTTTTACGTACTGCCTGTGTCAACTGTCCACCCTCACCGTGGCCTTTATACCCCGGAGGTGCGCCAATTAGCCTACTAACTGTATGTTGTTCTGAATACTCAGACATATCAAACCTAATAATAGCTTTTTCGTTTGCAAAAAACTCTTTTGCCATTGCCTTGGCAAGAGATGTTTTACCAACACCTGTGGGGCCTAAAAACAAAAAAGACCCAAGTGGTTTATTTTGTTGTGCAAACCCGGTGCCGGCACGGCGCAAAACACCTGCCACATTATCAATTACACTTTCTTGTCCAACTACGCTTTGGCAAAGTCTTTTATTTATATCGCACAGCTCTTGTGTTTGAGTGCTCATTATCTTTCTTGTGGGAACTCCACATTTTTTTGCACAAATATCTGCAATATCCTGCGAGCTTATTAGTACTTTATTTATGTTAATATCAACATTTCCCAATAGTTTAATATGAGCTTTTGCACATGCTTCGTCTATTAAATCTATTGCTTTATCAGGCAAAAACTTTTCTGTAATATATCTTACACTTAAGTTAACGGCTGTTTGCATAGCGCTTTTTTCAAATTGCACATTGTGAAAATCCTCATATTTTTGTTTAATGCCATTTAATATTTGCACTGCCAAATCTTTACTTGGCTCCTCCACTACAACTTTGCAAAATCGTCTTTCAAGTGCTGCGTCTTTTTCTATTGTTTTGCGAAATTCGTCAAAAGTAGTTGCACCAATTAATTGTATTTCTCCCCTTGCCAAAATTGGTTTTAATATACCGCATGCATCAATTCCACCTTCAGCTGCACCTGCACCCATAATCATGTGTATTTCATCTATAAACATAATAATGTCCGAGTTATTTAGCGCCTCGTCTAAAACTAATTTAAAACGCTCTTCAAAGTCTCCTCTATATTTTGTTCCTGCCACCATTGCTGCTATGTCCAGTGCATAAATTCTTTTAGTTTTTAGCGCAGCCGGCACCTCGCCTTGTGTTATCTTTTGTGCAAGTGCTTCAACTATTGCCGTTTTGCCAACACCCGGTTCGCCAACTAAGCAAGGGTTGTTTTTTCTTCTTCGTGAGAGCACTTGTATAACGTCCATAATTTCATCATCGCGCCCTAAAACAGGGTCAAATTTTCCTTCTAATGCCATTTGCGTTAAATTACGTG
>CAYJDK010000005.1:16535-17380 GCA_964368905.1 uncultured Bacteroides sp. | reverse complement strand
TTTTCAATATTTCTTGCAGGCATTTTATTTGTTTGCTTTACTTGTATATTAAAATTAACAAGTTGGCCTGTAATGAGTTTGTATTCTCTTATTAATTCTGAAATATTAACATTTTCTTCACGCAGTATTTTTACAGCTGTGCTGTTATTAAAACTTAATAACGCAGTAAATATGTGCACTTGGTTTATTTTATCATTCCCGCTTTTTTTTGCTTCTTTTGCGGCAACGTCCAGGCAATTTGTAAGCGTATATGAAAAATCATCAGGGCATAATTTTGAGCGCATACCTTTACCTGAAAGCGCAAATATTTTATCTAATGTTTTTTTGTAATCTATTTTATAGTATAACAATTTTATGGCTTCATCGTTTGTACTTGTGCACAAAAGCGCCAATAAGAGGTGTTCTGTTCCCACATAAAGGGCACCTAAATTTTCTGCTTGTTTTATTGCAGTGTTTAACACTTTGTTGCTGTCTTGAGAAAAATTTGCAAAAGAATACATAATATAACAATTCCTTTTTAATTTATGTTTAGTTTTATTAAGTATAGGCTTTTTAATTTAATTTAAAACATTATTTGGTTTTGTTATATGCAATATATCAAATAAAGCGCACAAAAATACTCCTGCGGCATAATTAAAGCATGCCGCAGGAGTTATTTTTAATTTATTCGCTTATTTTGTTTTCTGCTAAGGCTGCAACACTAGTTACTAATCCTCCTAAATTTTGCAATTCACTTGGAATAATAATTTTTGTAGATTTTCCATCGGCAACTTTTTCTAGTGCTTCTAAACTTTTTAAAGTTAATACTTTTTGTGTAGGTGCTGACTCGTTTAACAAAACAATAG
>CAYJDK010000005.1:13524-16525 GCA_964368905.1 uncultured Bacteroides sp. | reverse complement strand
GCCAATGCTTTTTGCACTTCCATAATAGCTTGTGCCTCACCTTGTGCTTCACGGATACGTTGTTCTCTAACAGCATCGGCACGTAAAATTGCGCTTTCTTTTTCACCTTCTGCTACTAAAATTGCACTGCGTTTTTCACCTTCTGCACGTAAAATGCTTTCACGGCGTTCACGTTCTGCTTTCATTTGTTTTTCCATAGCATCTTGTATTTCTGCCGGAGGTATTATGTTTTTAACTTCAACGCGGTTTACTTTTATACCCCATTTATCTGTTGCTTCGTCTAATATAGCCGTAATTTTTGTGTTAATAGTGTCGCGGCTTGTAAGTGTATCTTCAAGTTCCATGCCACCAATAATATTTCTTAGCGTTGTTGCTGTTAAGTTTTCAATTGCAAGCAACGGGCGCTCTATGCCATATGTGAACAATTTAGGGTCTGTAACTTGAAAGAAAACAACAGTGTCAATTTGCATTGTTACGTTGTCGCTTGTAATAACAGGCTGCGGCCTAAAGTCAACAACTTGTTCTTTCATTGTTACCTTTTTTTCTATTCTGTCAAAAAAAGGAACTTTAAAGTGCACACCGGCGTTCCAACTAGTGGAATAAACACCTAAACGCTCAATAACATACATGTTAGACTGTGGTACTACTCTTATACTTGAAATTACAATAAGTGCGATAACTACTAATAAAACTATTAAAATATAACCCATTTTAAACCTCTTTCATTTTTTTTAAAAATCATTTATAATGTAAATAATCTTTATAATTATTTGCCAGCATGTTAATTTATTAAAAAACAATATGAACAAGCTGCAATTTAATTAAACATTTACTGTTTGGTTTTCATTTACCGGCTTAACAACTATTGTTGTGCTTTCAATGCTTTCAACCATACAAAGTGTGCCGGGCTCCAGTGTAACATTGCTGCGTGCAGCCCAGTCAACACCATCAAGCTTAACGCGGCCAGGAACGCTTGGAGTTATTTTTGAAATTACAAGGCCTTGCCTGCCAATATTTCTATCTGCATTGGTTGGCTCTTGTTTTCTTTTTCTTATTTTTTTTACAAATGGGAAAGTTGCAAACAAAAGCACAAAACTTACGGCGAAAAACACGCTTGTTTGCACCAAAAACGAGTCTGTGAAAAAAGATACAATAAGTGCAACTAAGCTACCTGCGCCAAACCATATGGAAAATATGCCAAATGTTGCCGCTTCAATTGCTAAAAACACCACAAATAAAACAAGCCAAATCCAAGAAATACCCATAACAATCTCCTTTCTGTGCCGGCACTTACGCCGACGAAATAACAGCTACTAAACAATTTATTTTATACGTAATTTGCAAAGTTTATTAAATATTATAATATGTTGATATCAAATTGTTTTTTGCTTGATATTATTATAGCACCAATAAAAAGAAAACACAAAGGTAAAATGTAGCGAAATTCGGCTGTTTTTTACCCTTTTTAAGTCAATTTTTAAATCTAACACTAAATAGCATATTAAGGATACGCCAATATCGTTAAATCTTTATAAAGGAATAAACTTATGAATTGCAAAAAATGTAATACAAAAATAGTTGCCAGCAATAAATATTGTGTTCATTGCGGCTCTTTTTTACCCCTTAATACTAAAAAAACGTTAAAAACTAATAAAAACTTAACATTAAATAAATATTATGGCAGACAATTCCAATATATTAGAAAAAACGAACATTCTGATTTTAATTTTGCAGCATACATATTTTTCCCCCTACACTTGCTTTATAGGCGTTGTATCTCTCGTTTTCTTCAAATTGCTCTTCCTATCTTACTTGTATGGGCTTTTTGTATAGGTATTGCAATAATGCTGCCAAATAATAACATTGCATATATTATGACTTTTACGCCTGTGTTAGTATGCCCAATAATATACATTTGTCTTGCTATATATAACGGGGCTACATTTAACCGCTACTATTATTCAAAATATTGTGGGAATGCACATGTACATAAAAGCAAAAAAAGTGTTGTTATATTTTCTATTACTTTACTAATTTATGTAATGTTAATGCTAAGTGCATTTTTTATAACGCGCTACTCTTATTATTTATACTACTTTAACACGCCACATAACGGGCAAGTGCCACCATACTATGAACCCGCACCGCAACCGGAACAAAACGATAATTTTTCGTTTTTATTATTTTAAAACAAAACAAAATGGCTCTAAAGCTTTTACTTTTAATGCTTTAGAGCCATTTTTTAACGCTTATTAAAATGTTGCATTACTCTACAACTTTTTTAAAAAAATATAAAATTATGTAAACCTATTATATTTTTTATACGTACCTCTTTTAAAGCGTAGATATGCAGCTACAGTACAAACTATCCATGTAAACGGCATACAATACCAAACTGCGTTTATACCAATAAAATCAATTGGAGCCAGTGAATAAGCAAACAATACCCTTATAATAATTTGCGCGCTTGTAATTGTCATTGCTCCTTTTATGTCGCCATATCCTCTGAAAAAGCTTATATAAACATTTAAGGCTGCGCAAAAAACAAATGGTATTGCAAGAACTCTTAAACAATCAGACCCAAGCCTTATAATTTCTGTTTCGGATGCATCTATAAATATTTGCATTAACTGGTCTGCAAAAATAAAAATAAACAATGACGAAACAGCTGAAAAAACAACAGACACATACATGGACTTGTTTAAACCTTCGTACACCCTTTCTGTTTGTTTTGCCCCAACATTTTGCCCAACAAAACTTGAAAGAGCAAGCCCAATACTCATTATTGGCAGTATGATAAAATTGTCTATTCTATAAGCTGCGTTGTATGCAGCCATTGCATATTCTCCAAACCCGTTTACAACACCTTGAAGTAACATCATACCAACAGAGTTTACTATTTGCTGTATAGATGATGGTATGCCGTATTTTACTATTAAAGAAAGCGCATCTTTATCAACAACAACGTTTTTAGGTGTAATTTTAAGCATATCATACTTTT
>CAYJDK010000005.1:0-13514 GCA_964368905.1 uncultured Bacteroides sp. | reverse complement strand
AATTACACAACATATTGCCGCTACAGACTGTGCAATAAAAGTTGCAACAGCAACTGCCAATATACCGTTTTCCATTATTAATACAAACAAAATGTCTAAAATAATATTTAAAACACTTGCCACAATTAAAAAATAAAGCGGTGTTTTAGAGTCTCCCACAGCGCGCAAAATTCCGGCATAGTATTGGTAAAGACATTGCAAAGGAATACTAGCAGAAAATATTTGTAAATACAATTTTGCATAAGGTATAATTTCCTGCGGCGTATTTAATGCCCTTAAAATTGCTTCGGCACCAAAAATACCTGCTATTGTCATTACAAAGCCTAGTACCATTACAACAACAAAAGATGTTGAAAGCGACTTGTGAAAATTATTAAAGTCTTTGGCTCCATAGTTTTGCGAAATTATAACAGATGAGCCCATAATAAAGCCCGCTAAAATTGCCGTTAAAAAAAACGATATAGAAGTTGACGCTCCCGCTGCTGCTTGTGCTTGATAGCTTACCATTCTGCCAAGTACGGCAGTGTCTACAACTTGATAAAGTTGTTGAAACATATTGCCAATAAAAAGCGGAATGGTAAAAATCATCATCTGCTTTAAAATTTTGCCTTTTGTAAAATCAATATTCATATAGCACCTTAATTTTTTTGTTTCAAATATTTATCAAACCACATTGTAATCTCATATATTCTTTTAATTCTTTGAATTGGTCTACCCGTTCTTGATAAATCATGGTTTTCGCCTTTTAATAAGCATATTCTTGCGTCTACATTATGAAATTTTAGCGCAGTAAACATTTGCATTGCCTCTACATAATGGCACCTATAATCTTCTTTTGCATGTATAAATAAAGTTGGCGTCTTTGCATTATTTGCATATTTTAACGGTGATTGTTCCCATAGTTTTTCAATGTTGTTCCAAGGCGAAGAATCCATTTGTTCACATACAAAATTATAGCCGTTATCAGCCGTTCCAAACGCAGTTATCATATTTGATATACTGCGCTGTGCACACGCGCATTTAAATTTATTTGTATGCCCAATAATCCAGTTTGTCATTATTCCGCCGTAAGATCCACCCGCAACGCCTAAGTTCTCAGTATCAATTTGTGGGTAACGCTCACAAGCTGTGTCTATTGCTTTCATCATGTCTTCATAATCGCGTTTGCCGTAATTCCCCATTAATTTTGCAAACTCACTGCCTTGTCCGTCACTTCCACGTGGGTTTCCGTACACTACAAAATAGCCTTTGCTTGCAAGCACTTGTATTTCGTGAAAAAACACGTCAGTGTACAGTGTTTTTGCTCCGCCATGGATATACAATATTGCCGGGTATTTTTTGTTTTCTTCAAAATTTAACGGCTTTACAACAACGTACTGCACTCTATATCCGTTATTCTCAAAAAACATTAACTCAGGTTTACTTACATGTTCTTCACATAAATTTTTATCGTTAATATTTGTTAGCTTTGTTTCCTCATTATTTTCAAGCTTATATATTTCAGATAACCCAATACCCCTTACTGCGTTAAAAAATATTGTGTTTTCATCAAAAATTGCAAAACCTTCAATGCCTCCATTTTCTTTTGTTAATGTAGTAACATTGCCGTTTTTGTCTATTTTTTTAATGTGTGAATTTGTACCGTGCGTTGATACAAAATAAAACTCATCTTTAAAAACTTTATATTCACAGTTTTGTCCGTATTTAAAGTCATAAAGCACTGTATTAGTAAAGCTCATATCTTCTTTAGAAACTTTAATTTCATTGCCATTTTTAACAACATAAAAATCAAAGTTATCTGTCATTAATGTATTGTTGCTGTCTGCACCCAAAAAGCAAAAGTCATCTCCCATAATATGTGCACACATTATACGGTAGCGTCCTTCTTCTATTACTGTTACAGTTGCCTTTGTTTCAAAATTGTAATAATATATACCCGGGAAACTTCTTTTGTCTTTAAACGTTACGGCTGTAAAAAGCACACCTTTTTCATCTTTGTCAAAAGACAAAACTTCACTGTACTCGCTTGAAATTTTTTGCACTCCGTTTTCGTTTTTTATAAAAAGCGCATTTCGCTTTCTGCTTGAATATCCTTTGCCGTTATTCCAAAACGGTATTTCTTTTATTACTTCAAACTCGCTGTCCTCTTTTTGCAAAAAAGAAAGTTCGCTTGGATATTCTTCTTTATCTATTGTGTCTATTGCTGTAAATAAGCATTGCCCATTATTTAAAACTGAAAATTTGCCAACTTGATATTCTAAATTAAAAAGTTGTGTTTTTGCCTGTGTTTTAATATTATATTTTATAAAATTTGTGCCGTTTTCGCTTTTTTCTTTTAAAAGCATTTCGTTTTCATCTATCCAATTAAACGCATTTATATTTGTGTTTTCAAATATTTTTTTCTCTTTGCCGTTTAAGTCCATCACATATATATCACTTTTATAGCTGTTTGTGTCAAGGCAAGGCAAAGTTGTTGCAAATGCAAGCATGCTGTTATTTATATTAAGCGTAAGATTATTAACCGATTTATAATTTAAAAAATCTTTAATATTAATCATTTATTATACTCCTTTAGTCTATTACAATTTTCTTTGGTGCTTTAGTAATAACTTGCACTTCATTCGCCCGTACAATAACAACATCTTCTGTGCGAACACCGCCAAAATCCGGAAAATAAAGCCCGGGCTCTACTGTAAATATCATGTTTTCTGTTATTACTTCATCGTTATTCATAACCACTCTTGGCCATTCGTGTATTTCAAGGCCTATGCCATGCCCAAGCCCTCGCAAACTATATTCTTCAACATCATTATCTAAAAACACTTTACGGTGCACTGCATCAATTTCTTTGCATATTGCATTTGGCTTTATTGCCTTAATGGCTTCTTCTTGTGCCGTTGCAACTATGTCAAAAATTTGCTGCATTCTTTTACTTGGTTCTCCAAACCACAGTGTCCTAGTTATGTCTGAGTGATACCCATTATATACTGCACCAAAGTCAAGCGTTAGCATATCTCCGCCTTCAATTTTCTTATTTGTAGGCCCACCATGAGCTAAAGATGTGCGTTTACCTGAAACGGCTATTGTGCTAAACGATTCTTTCTCGCTTCCAAATTTCTTCATAAGGTATTCAAGCTCTATTGCAACCTCTCGCTCTGTCATTCCTATTTTAAGTTGCTTTGAAAGTTCAATAATTGCTTTGTCCGATATATCTACGGCTTTTTTTAAATCAGTAAGTTCGTCTTCTGTTTTTACTTTTCTAATTTCAAGCACAATATCACACGTTGCAACAAACTCAAAATTCGGGCATTTTTCTTTAACACTATTTAATGTAAAATCATTTATGCATTTACTTTCGTACCCAACTTTTTTTGCATTACTTTTTGTAAGGTACTCTTTAATTGTGTCAAAAGAAGACAAGTTATAAACTATAACGTTAAATTCCGGTGCTTGTTGTTGCGCTTGTTCTGCATAACGAGAATCTGTTATTAAGTAGCGGTTATCACCGTTTATAATAACAATTCCATTACTTCCCGTAAAGCCGGTAATATATCTCCTATTAGCATCAGACATAATTAAAAATGTATCTATATTAAGGTTTTGCATTTTTTGTTTTAACTGCATTAATTTATTCATACTTACACTCCATTTCATAATTATTGCAATGTTAGCTTTTTAAACTCTTCAACCTGGGAGTTTATTGTACTTAATGCGTTTTCCCAAAATATGTTTTCATTTGGGTTTATACCCATAAGTTCGCAAAGGCTGTTTACGCTCATTTTACCTGAATTTTGTAAAAACGCACTATAATCACAAATAAACTTTTCTTTATTTGTTTTGTACATTTGATGAAATCCAACAGACAACAAAAAACCAAATGCATATGAGAAATTATAATAACTTCTGTCTACATAAAAGTAGTGTTCTTTGTTTAACCACATATAAGGGTGAAACAATTTTTCGTCTATACAATTTCCAAAACTTTTCTTTTGTGCGTTTACCATAAACTCGTTTAGCTGTTCAACGCTAAGTTCTTTTTTTGCTCTTTGTGTAAAAACATCGCTCTCAAAATAAAACCTTGAAAGTATGTCTAGCGTTAACTGTGACGCCCTTGTTATATCGTTGCCTAAAACAGACATTTTAGTTTTCACGTCTGCTGTTTTATATATGTAATCCATAAGTATCATCTCTGCAAATGTAGATGCAATTTCTGCAACGGGTATGGGGTAGCGACTGTTTAAAAACAACTCTTTATTACTTAAACTGCTGTGATATGCATGTCCAAGCTCGTGTGCTATTGTAATTATATCGTTAAAGCTGCCGTTAAAATTAACAAGTATTCTACTTTCGTTAATGCCATGTACAGACGCACAAAACCCACCATATACTTTTTTAGCACGAGGCTCAAAATCTATCCATTCTTCGTCAAACGCTGTTTTTGCAAGGTTTGCCATGTCGTTAGAATAATCACTAAATGCCGCAACAATTATTTCTTTAGCCTGTTCTTTTGTATATGTTTTATCTATATGCCCAATAGTACTTGGTATTTCGTAAAACGGTAGCCCGTTTTTATATCCCAATAGCTGTGATTTTATATGTAAAAACTCTCTTATTGAGGGTGCGTATTTTTCAATTGATGTAAAAAGAGCATTAATGGTTTCTTTTTCCATTCTGCAATCTTTTAAAGATTTATCCATCGGGCTTTCATAGCCTCTAATTTGTGCTACGCTAATAGCCTCGCCCTTTATGTTATTTATACACGCGGCCGAAACGGTATCGTGTTTTTTATAAGCTTTTAATTCAACATTAAATAGTTTTTCTTTTTCGCTGTTTGTTTTTTTGTTTAGTGTGTTTCTAAACACTGTCATTGGGTATTCTTTACCCTCAAAATCCACGCTTAAATCTGACGAAACGCGGTTTTGTAAGTTTTGCCATGCCTTTGAACCTGTAATGCTCATCATGGCAAGTGCTTTTTCAGTATCATCGTCACATTTATATTTTTCGTTTTCAATCATCTCAGCTAAAATATATTCAAACTGAGAAAGTGTTTTATCTGTTTTTAAAGCTGTGCTAAAATTATGTATGTTTGTAATGTATTTTTGCAAAAGTGCAGTTGTTGCTATAAGGTTACCAATTGCACAATTTACTATGTAATCGTTAGAAAATGCTTTAGTGTCGTTTGTATTTACAGACATTTTGAGTTTATTAAAAACTTGTAATTTTTGCCTTGTTTGCTCACATTCATTTAAAATTTTTATTGTATCGCTAACAAACTGCACGTCGTAATGCTTTTTATTATTGTTTTCTTCAAGCTTGCTCTTAATTTCGGCAGATTTGCTTTGTAAAAACTCAAGGTCTTTTTTATAGTTTTCATCGTCAAAACTCATGTAAATGTTATTTAAGTTCCAATAATTATTCATATGCATTTTCTCCGTTAAAGTAAAAAATTTATAAAGTGCTTTTATTAATTTGTGCTTTTAAAAAACCAATAAATGGCATTAAAGTTATTGTAATACTTATACATTTATAATACCTATACCCATGCCAAAGTAAGACATGGGTATAGGTAGTGCTTTTATTTGCTAATTTAAACTAAAGCAAAACTTAAACTTTAGTTAATTTAATTTGTTAAAACTTTAAAATTAAGCAACAAATGTTGCATTTCTAAAGTCTTGAACTGATGTAGGTCTTGGTGCAAAACCTTCAACGTCTGAGCCAACTGCTGCAATTTCTTCTCTTTCATAGTAAGGTACCCATGCAGCTTCAGAAGACATTCTTTGTTGAATTTCTACAAGCAAGTCAAAACGTGCTTCTGTATCAATTTCTAAACGTTGAGCATCAAGCATTGCATCAACTTCTTCGTTTTGGAAGTATGCTGTGTTACCTGAGAAGTGGCTTGTTGAGTAGAAGTTATCATATAATGAGTCGCCGTCAGAGTTAGAACCTTTACCTAAAATGTAAATTTCTGTTTCTTTGTTTTCAATAGCTTCTAAGTATGCGCCCCATTCTAAAACTTGAATTTCAGCTGTGATGCCAACATCTTTTAACATAGCTTGAAGAATTTCAGCTGTTTCAACGTTAGCTTGGCTGTCGCTTACCCAGATGTTTGTTGTTAAGCCATCTGCAAAACCTGCTTCTGCAAGTAGTTCTTTAGATTTTTCAACATCATACTCTAAGCGTTTAACATCGTCGCTATAACCCCAAGTTGAAGAAGGAATTGTGCTGTTTGCAACTGTGCCGAAACCGCCAAATACTGCATCAACAATAGATTGTGCGTCAACTGCGTGTCCAACTGCTTGCCTTACAAGGATATCATCAAAAGGCTCCATTGTGCAGTTCATACCAACATAGCTAATTGAAAGGCTAGGAGATCTTAAAACTTGAACATTTTCTGTTTCTTCAAGTCTTTCAACATCGTTTGTAGCAATTGAAAGTGCAATATCAACACCGTCAACTTCTACTTCAATAGCTCTGTTAGCTGTTTCTGTAATAGTTCTAATAATAATGTGGTCAACACCTGTTTTTTCGCCCCAGAAATCTTCAAATCTTTCATATTCAATTCTGTCGCCTGCAACCCACTCAGTTACAACATATGGGCCTGTTCCTACAGGGTTAGTTGATAAGTACTCTTCGCCATGCTCTTCAACAACACTTTGTGGCACTATTGAAGCTGCTTCATCTGCTAAGTTAGCAATGATAGGAGCAAATGGGAATTGTAAAACCATTTTGTATGTGTAATCGTCAACAGCTTCTGATTGTTCAAAGTCAATTGAACCTAATGCATTAGCAGCATAACCAATATCAAAAGCGCGTTTTAGTGAAAAAGCAACGTCGCTTGCTTTTAGCTCTTCACCGTTGTGGAATTTAACACCCTCGCGTATTTTAAAAATGATAGTTGTATCATCTTCATATTCCCAGCTCTCTGCAAGGTGAGGAATTGGGCTTAAATCATCATCAAGTGCTACAAGGTTATCGTATAATAAAGCCCTTGATTGAATTGAAGCAACGTCATTTTTTCCGTTACCGTCAAGTGATGATGCCTCGCTGTTGATTGCAATAATCAACGGTCTTGTACTTCCTGCGTCACTTGTTGATCCACCTGAACAAGCCGCAAAAATGCTTACAATCATAACAATTGCAAGTAGTAGACTAAGTTTTTTCATCGTATACCTCCAAAAAATAAAAAATATTTATATTACAATCCGCAACCAAACAGTACTTTATCAATAAGGTAAAATAAAAATTTAGCATTGAATGTAATTAACAACTAAATGAAATTTTTCAAAAACACTTGTGAACTAACAAATTTTTGTGCAAATTCCGGCCCTACGGCCTCTTTTAACCATCTAAATCTTCCAACGGTTAACCCGTCACAAAATGCACATGTTTTTGAATAATTAACAGCAATGCTCTGAGGTGCAATTTCTTTCAAAGTTGCACACAAAACATCTTTAACATCATCTTTGTATTGCTTAACTTCGTCAAACAATCCACTGTTTTCGCTTTCAAGTGCATCTATTCTACTGGCAATAGATATACACTTGCCTTGTTTTGTAACAATAAAAAACGTTTTTCCTATTGTTCTAATTCCTGTAATTGCAGTATTTGCCGCGTCGCTTCCCTCACTTGAGTATACAAGCCACATATCTATATCGTTTTCTTGCAAATAGCTTGCAATTTTTTCAAGTTTTATTTTATTTTCACTTGCCATAATAAGCTCCTTTTACTAAACAGTATTATTGTTTGCAGCCAGTGCAATAGTTGTTTGCAATATAACATTAGTGCCATAACAAAGCGAATTTTCTGTTATGCATTCATTGTGGCCATGCACTTTTTTTAGCACTTCGCTAAAGGGCATGTCTGCTAGAGTTGGAGAATATCCATAAACGTCTTGCGCAATAAAACGGCCGTCTGTATTTCCAAGTGCCACCATTGGCAAAAGCACTGCATCTTCATCAAGCTCGTTAGATTTTTGTGCAAGAACTTTTACAAATTCATCGTCTATTTCGCTCTCATAACCTAAAAACAACCTTGTTGTCTCATACTCTACATCTAGCTCGCTTAAAAAACCTGTAACAAAATCCACCACTTCTTGCTGTGTGTAATTTGGTATAAAACGATAATTTATTGTTATTTGTGGTAATTGCATTTGGTTTATATCAAATTTACTAACAGTAAGTGTGTTGTATGACGAATATTCCAATAAATTTTTTAATGTGTCGCTTAAATGTATGTAGTTTTCTGTAAGGTTTGTATAACACTCGCTTACACGGCACATGCGTTTTTCAAATTTATGCTGTGCTATCCTTTTAATTAATGAACAAGCTTGCAAAAACGCAAGTTGCTTATCGTTGTTAACAAACTTAACTTTAATTTCGCACACGCCTTTTTCTGCAGATGCACACAACCTAAATCTTTTTTCCTTAGCTTCAATTATAAAGCCGCCGCCCTCGTTAAAGGAGTAGCCTTTAGGTATTAAGTCGGCATGGTTCTTTACAAGGTATTCCATTCCAAACTTGCTTCCTGCTTCTTCGTCTGCCGTTACAATTAAAACTAAGTCTCTGTTCAATTGTATGTTGTTGCGCTTAATTAAAATTAAAGTCATTATTTGCATGGCGGTTAGGTGCTTTGTGTCTAATGCGCCTCGCCCGTAAATTGTTCCGTTTACATTTACCGCCTCAAAAGCAGGGTAATCCCACTTGCTCTCGTCTGCCGCAACAACGTCTATATGTGATAAATAAAGAAGTGGTTTTTCGTTTCCTTTACCACTTATCTTAGCAATTAAATTGCCTCTGCCCGGCGCAGATTCTATTATTGTGCTTTGAATGCCTTCTTTTAAAAGAACATTTTTTATATAAGTTACTGCTTGTGTTTCATTACAATCTTGTGTAACTGTTTTTATTTTTATTAGTTCAGAAAGGAGCTCAATGGTCTCTCTTTTTGTACTGTCGTTCCATATATCCATCATAATGTTTACTGCTTAATTAAAACAAGTTCATCTTGTCTTACGCTTAATAGTTCTGCCCCTGTATCACGTATAACCACATTTTCCTCAACAAGCATACTTGGCAAGCCACCGTCTTGTATAACAGTAGGCTCAATTGCATATATTTCCCTTGTTCTAATATATGTTTCAGATTGTGGGCGTGGTGGCGCAAGGCGTGTGCCTGTTTCATGGCACTCTAGGCCTATTTGATGTCCAACGGAATGCCTTACAGTTGGGTATCCACCTTGCTCTATTACAGTTCTTGCGGCAAGGTCAACATCGCAACCTCGCAACCCTGTGCCAATTACCTCTATTGCCTTTGTAATTGCACTATGCGCTGTGTCAAATGCCTTTTGAACATCTGCCGGCGCTTTTGTTTCGCCTTGTTTTAAAAAGTAAGCTGTTCTTGCAATGTCTGAAACATAACCTTCATATCTAACGCTGAAATCACATATAAGGATATCTCCGGGAATTGTTTTAGTCTCGCCCGGGCCCCTATGTGCTAGCCCTGCACGAACAAGGCACACAATTGGATAATCATAGTCTGCGCCAATACCGTTAGTTACGTTATATTTTTTTAAGCCTTCTATAAACAGGTCTGCTATTTCCAGCTCACTCATGCCGCATTTAATGCTGTTAAACACGTCTGCATAAATCATTTGTGTGTATTTTACAGCTTGCTTTATGCATAAAATTTCTGTATCAGATTTTTGGCTGCGTATCTCCATAAGTATAGGCTCTGAAGATACTTCAATTTTACTTAAATTATCTTCTCCAAGTACACTTTGCAGTATCTCATACAAACCTTGAGTTAATCCATCGCAAAGGTTTTCATCTATTGAAACATTAAGTGCTAATTTGTTTATACTCTGTTTTCCAAACTCTTGTTTTAAAGCACTTTCAATATCGTCTTTATATGTTACTATATTTTTAAAAATAGGTGACTTTGCAAAAACATCTTTTTCACTCTCGTGTACAATTGCACTGTGCTCTCCGCTCGCGTTTATAAACACTGCGCAAGTTTCTTTTGTTTCGTCGCCCGTAATAAATTTCATGTTTCCGTCTGTATATTCACGCGACATTATCAAAAGTGTATCTATTTGTTTTTCACTTAAAAATTTAACTACTTGTTGAATTTTTTCGCCTGGTATGTCGTACTTATTAAGTGTCATTTTTGTGTTCCCCTGTTTTATTTATTTTTGCATTGTATTTTTTACAGTATTCACTCATAAATTTCAAAACAATATCATTATTTATAACATTTTCACATCTTAAAACAACATCAATTTCACAATCGTTTTTAAGTTCTGCCCTATTTTTACCTCTAAAAGACAATATTTGCAGTTTGCTTATATTTAATGTTTCTCCATCATCATTTTTAAGCAAAACTTCTTTATTATTACTTTTATGTAATTGTTCAATAAGTAATGTGGCATTTTCAAGGCCTTTATTTTGAACATAATAAGGGTTAGAATTTTTTTCGTACTCAAAATAAATTGTAAGGTTTAAATCATTACATATGCAATTATTTATACTCATTTATAATACCACTTTCATAATGTAAAAATTTTCCTTTGTATTACCTAAGCAAAAGTTTAAGCCCTTGCCCGGCAATAATGCAATTTTTGTATAAAATTATAGTTATACGTTATGACATGCAACTAAATGGTTATTGCCCATATCTTTTAACATTGGTTGTGTGTTAGAACAAATTTCTGTTGCCATAGGGCACCTTGGTGCAAACCTACAACCCGGTTTTGGGTCTATTGGAGACGATATCTCGCCTTTTAAAATTATGCGCTTTTTGTCTTTTTTTATCTTAGGCACAGGTATTGCAGATAACAGTGCTTTTGTATAAGGATGTATAGGGTTTTTAAATAACTCTTTTGATTCACAGTTTTCAACTAAATGGCCTAAGTACATAACGCAAATATTATCAGATATATGCTTAACAACAGATAAATCATGCGTAATAAAAATATACGTTAATTTTCGTTGTTGCTGCAAGTCTTGCATAAGGTTTAGTATTTGTGCTTGTATTGAAACATCAAGTGCCGAAACGGGCTCGTCGCAAACAATGAATTTAGGGTTAAGTGCCAGGGCACGTGCAACACCTACGCGTTGGCGGCGTCCACCGTCAAGCTCATGAGGATAAACGTGTTCCAGCCTTTCAGCAAGCCCAACAGTTTCCATAATTTCTTTAACTTTTTGGTTATATTCTTCTTTTGTTTTACATTTATTAAATGTTTTAAGCGGCTCTACAATTATTTGGCTAACGCTTTTTCTTGGGTTTAACGAAGAAAAAGGGTCTTGAAATATCATTTGCATGTTTTGTCTTAAATTTTTAAGCTCTGCCTTACCAACATTTGTAATATCTTTGCCTTCAAAATGAATAGTACCGCCTGTTGGCTCAAGTAAATGCAAAATAAGCCTACCCAATGTAGATTTACCACAACCTGATTCACCAACAACACCTAAAGTTTTGCCTTCTTCAAGTTTAAAATTTATTCCGTCTACTGCATGAAGAGTTCCCTTTGGTGTGTGGAAATATTTTTTTAAATCTTTAACTTCTAATAGAGTGCTCACTGTTTACCTCCATTGGCTTCATTGTTGTGCAAAAAGCATTTAATTTTATGGGTATCACTTAAATTTGTAAGTACCGGGTTTTGTTCTTTACACCTATCAAAAGCATGTGGACATCTAGGTGCAAAGCTACAACCTTGTGGCAAATCAGTTGGGTCCGGCATAAGGCCGTCTATTGGGTTTAATCTGTCCACATCTTCTTCAAGGTTAGGTATAGAGCCAAACAAACCTAATGTATAAGGATGTTTAGTTCTTTCGTAAATATCTTCAAGCGTGCCACTCTCTACAATTTCTCCTGCGTACATAATAGCAACCTTGTCGCAAACCTCAGCAACAACACCTAAATCATGTGTAATTAATATCATTGCTGTATTTAGCTCATTTTTAAGGTTACTCATTAAGTCAAGCACTTGTGCTTGAATAGTAACATCAAGTGCTGTTGTTGGCTCGTCTGCAATAATAAGCATTGGGTTACATGCAAGCGCAATTGCAATAATTACCCTTTGCTTCATTCCGCCCGAAAATTGGTGAGGATACTCTCCAAAGCGCTCTCCCGGTATACCAACAAGTTGTAATAACTCAACTGCTTTTACCTGTGCTTGCGCTTTAGATAGTTTTTCATGCAAACGTATAACCTCTGCTATTTGGTCTCCAACAGTAGTAACAGGGTTTAATGACGTCATCGGGTCTTGGAAAATCATGCTTACTTTATTTCCGCGTATTTCACGAATTTCTTTTTTGCTTAAAGTAAGAAGGTTTTGCCCCTCAAACAAAATTTCACCGTTAATTATTTTCCCCGGTGGGTCCGGCACTAATCCAAGCACACCAAGGGCAGTAGTTGTTTTTCCGGCACCTGTTTCACCAACAAGGCCAAGTGTTTCACCTTTGTTAACATCAAAAGAAATATTGTTAACGGCTTTAACTGTGCCGTCGTCTGTAACATAATGTATAACAAGGTCTTTTATTTCAAGTATTTTATCGCTCACATTAATTCTCCTTATTTACTAGTCCTTTAGTCTTGGGTCAAGTGCGTCTCTTAACCCGTCTCCAAAAACGTTTAATGCATAAATTGTTAACATTATTGCAAGGCCCGGGAAAGTTGCCATATACCAGTCGCTTCTTAAATACTGCCTTGCAGATGAAAGCATTGCGCCCCATTCCGGTTGAGGCGGTGTTATGCCAAGCCCTAAAAAGCTAAGTGCCGAAGCAGATAAAATTGCGCCTGCAACGCCAAGCGTTGCTTGTACAATTATTGGTGCCATTGCGTTTGGCATAATATGGCCAAGTATTATTTTTGTGTCACTCACGCCAATTGATTTTGCAGCTTCTATGTATTCTTGTTCTTTAACCGTTAAAACAGAAGCCCTTACTATTCTTGCATAAGATGGTATAGAACCAAAGCCTATGGCTATCATCATATTATTAAGCCCAGGCCCCAGTGCAGATGCAAGAGCAATTGCCAAAAGCATGCCCGGTATAGCCATCATAATATCCATAACACGCATAATAATATTATCTGTTCTTTTGCCGTAAAACGCTGCAATTGCACCTAATGTTCCGCCTATTGCAGCGGCAAGCCCAACGGCTATAAACCCAACAGTTAATGATACACGACTGCCGTATATAACACGGCTTAAAATATCACGCCCTGAACTATCTGTTCCAAACGGGTGCGCAAAGCTTGGTGGTTGCCTAACAATATCAAGGTTTTGTTCATCATATCCGTACGGCGCAATAAAATCTGCAAATATTGCAATAAATATTAACGCCAATATAACATAAAGGCCAAACATAGCCATTTTATTTTTATTTAGTCTGCGCAGCACATCAAGCCATAAACTGTGCTTTTTTGTGCGGGTTGCACTTTTTTGTTTTTGCATTTTACTCTCCAGTCTGCCGCTTTTGTTTTTTTAATCAATTATATTTTAACTTGCTGACAATAGTT
>CAYJDK010000004.1:16719-24876 GCA_964368905.1 uncultured Bacteroides sp. | reverse complement strand
GCCGATGGCTCGGCTGTATTAACAGGCGTTGAAACAAGAACATCTTCGCCTGTGCGTATACCAAGAAACGAAAACGGTGAGAGCACAGACGTTGCCGGAATATACCCGTGTGGCGAGGGTGCGGGATACGCAGGCGGAATAATGTCTGCCGCAACAGATGGTTTACATATTGCAGAATTAATTGCAAAAAAATACAAACCGTTTTATTAAAATTACAATGCTAAAGTTTGCACATTCTTATTAAGAAAGGCTAATTTATATGTTTTATCACCCGTGGCAAATATCTAAACCGCAAAAAGAAAAAAGTGATTTTTTAAAAAGTGAATATCAAATATCTAATCTTTTGTGTGATGTGCTTACGTCTAGAAATTTAAGCGAACCAAGTAAAGTAGAAAGCATGTTAAGCGAAGAATATATTTTACCGGACCCTATGTCTTTGTGCGGTATGCAAAAAGCGGTGGATAGAATACTTTACGCTGTCGATAACGGACAGCGAATTGTTGTTTTCGGAGACTATGACGTAGACGGAGTAACTGCAACGGCCCTTGTATATTCTTACCTTGATTCTATAGGTGCAGACGTTTATTACAAACTGCCAAACAGAGAAGATGATGGTTACGGGCTTTTTCCTTTTATTATAGAAGAACTAAGTGCAAAAAAAGTGCAGTTAATTATTACGGTAGACACAGGAATTTCTGCAAACGAAGCTGTAGAAAAAGCAAACGAGCTTGGTATTGATATTATTATTACAGACCACCACTTACCGCCTGCTCAACTGCCAAATGCACTGGCTATTGTGGACCCTAAATTAGAAAACGACAATAGTAATTGTAAATGCCTATGCGGTGCCGGTGTTGCATATATGTTAATATGCGGGCTTGAGTGTTGCGATGCAAATGAAATGTTGCCTTTTTATTCAGACCTAGCTGCAATTGGAACTATTGCAGATATTATGGACTTAAACGGTGTAAACAGGCACATAGTAAAGGCAGGCTTAGAGCTTATAAACAACACTGATAGGCCGGGTTTAATGGCATTGATACAAACAAGCGGTTTTTTAGGTAAACAAATAACGGCCCAAAATGTAGCGTTTGGTATATCGCCACGGCTAAACGCAGCCGGCCGTATGGATAGTGCCGTTGCAGCGCTGGAATTGTTGCTATGTGACGACGAGCAGGAAGCCCTTGAAAGGGCCGAAGAGCTTGAATTGCAAAATGCTGCACGCCAAAAAGCAGAGCAAGAAATTGCACAAATTGTGTTTGAAACAATAAATGCTGACCCAAAATATGAAAATGAACGTATACTTGTTGTTGCGAATGAGGATTTTCACGCAGGTGTTATAGGCATAGTTGCATCACGCGTGGCAGAAAGATTTGGCAAACCTACAATTATTATTTCTATAGATAAAAACGGAGAGGGAAAAGGCTCCGGCAGAAGTATAGGCGGCGTTTCCTTGTATAATGCAATCTCATACTGTGAGGATATGCTTATTCGTTTTGGTGGCCACGAACTTGCGGCAGGTCTTTCAATATCATCAGAAAAAATAGCAGAATTTCGTGAAAAAATAAATGAGTGGGCACTGACTAATCACCCCACTTTACAAAGATTGCCTATAAAAATAGATACGCCTGTTATTTTAGATAATATTAATGCGCAAGACGTTGAAGACTTGGAAATGCTTGCACCTTATGGGCATGGCAACCCATTGCCACTTTTTCTTTTAGAAAAAGCAGTTATTGAAGATATTTACCCATTATCTGAGGGCAAACATACGCGCATAAAATTAAGGCAAAATAATAGTGTGTTATATGCAGTTATGTTTAATCAAAACATACATAATTTTTGCTATTACAAAGGCGATTGTGTTGATATTGCGCTAAGTTTGTCGGTTTATGAAGGTAAAAACGGAGATGTGATTTCAGGTAAAATTAAGGACATAAGACCTGCGGGAATGAGCGAAGATTTTATTGCCGATGTTGAACTTTTTGATGCCCTTTGTTGCAATGCAAAACTTTCAAACGAACAAAAGAATAAACTTTTGCCTTTGCGCAGTGATGCTGCAGATGTTTATAAATTTATAAAAAATGGATTAAAAGTGCAAGATTTAAGGCCGGTATTTTATAAGTTAGGCGAAAAAAGAGCAGGCAAAATACTTGTAAGTTTAAAAGCTTTTTGTGAACTTGGGTTTATTTCTTGTGAAAGTTTAGAAAATAATGTACAAGAGTATAAGTTGAACGAAATACAACAGAAAAAAGATTTAGATACTGCGCCAATTATGCAGATATTAAATCATTAATACTACTAAAAGTAATATAATTACATATAAATACTTATTGTATATTTAATACTGCAATTAAAATAAAATATACATGCAAATTTTACTTTAAGTTATTGTTAAATTTAAGCGTTTTAACGCAATAAATTTAATTAAAGCAGTTTAATATATTGAAAAATATATAGTTTTAGTATAAAATTTATAAATAAGTTGCGGATATTTATAAATATTGCATTAGAAGCATAACATATATAATGATTATTTATTATTGAAACAGCGTTAAAATTTGGAAAGACGCTATATTTAAGTGGGTGGAGTGAAACTTGGAATTAAAAGAATATTTAGATTTTATTGATGTGTTAAAAAAATCAGGGCGAAAGTATGACACAGCTAAAATTGAAAAAGCATACGAAATAGCTAAAGAAGCACATGGGGATCAAACACGCCTATCAGGGGAAAGTTATATTAGCCACCCACTGGCAGTTGCAACAATATTAGTAGATTTAGGCATGGATAACGACACGGTTATTGCCGCAATATTACACGATGTTGTTGAAGATACAACTGTGCCGCTTAAAACAATTGCAAGCACGTTTGGCAAAGATGTTTCAGCCCTTGTAGACGGAGTAACGAAGCTTGGGTTAATTATATTTTCTTCAGTTGAAGAAAGACAAGCAGAAAATTTGCGCAAAATGTTATTGGCAATGAGCAAAGATGTGCGTGTAATGCTTATAAAATTGTGCGATAGATTGCACAATATGCGAACAGGCGATGCGTGGCCGGAGCAAAAACAGCGTGATAAGGCACTTGAAACAATGGAAGTTTATGCACCTATTGCGCATAGGCTTGGCATGAGCAATGTAAAAGAAGAGCTGGAAGACAGGAGTTTGCAGTATCTTGACCCAATTGCGTATAAAGAAATAACAGAGCACCTTGCGAAAAATGGCTTTGAAAACAATTTTATAACAAAAGTTACACAAAAAATTGAAAAAAGGATAGTTGAAAATAATATTAAAGACTGCCAAATTTTAAGCAGGGTTAAAAGTGTATATGGCATATACAGAAAAATGTATATGCAAAACCGTACATTTGAAGAAATTTACGATGTTTATGCAGTTAGAATTGTTGTTAATACGCTTAGTGAATGTTACAATGCACTAGGTTTAATTCATGATATGTTTCACCCTATTCCAAGTAGGTTTAAAGATTATATATCAACACCAAAACAGAACATGTACCAAAGTTTGCACACAACGGTTATGGGTTCTGAGGGTGTGCCGTTTGAGGTGCAAATACGTACATTTGAAATGGACAAAACGGCTGAATATGGTGTTGCAGCACACTGGAAATATAAAGCAAAAATAAGCACGAAGGACAGCCTAGATGAAAGAATAGCATGGGCAAGGCGTTTGCTTGAAAGACAGCGCGACAATGAAGACGTTGGAGATTTATTGCGTGATATAAAAAGCGAATTGTTGCCGGAACAAGTTTTTGCGTTTACACCTAAAGGCGACGTTATTAATTTACCAATGGGAGCAACTGTTATAGATTTTGCGTATAGCATACACACAGCTGTAGGTAACAGGATGACATCGGCAAAAGTTAATAGCAGAATTGTGCCAATAGACCATAAAGTAATGACGGGCGAAATAATTGAAATTATAACGGGCTCTAAAGATAAAGGCCCAAATAGAGACTGGCTTAATATTGTAGTAACAAGCGAAGCGAAAAATAAAATTAGAGGCTGGTTTAAAAAAGAGCGAAAAGAAGAAAATATTGTAGAGGGAAAATCTGCGCTAGATAAAGAATTGCGCCGTAATTTTATAAATATTCCATGACCGAGATGGCACGTAAACAGCGCTTTAAAACAAAAGAAGAGCTTTTTGGTGCGCTTGGGTATGGTGGTGTTCAAGTATCACGTTTAATGGTACGCATTAAAGAAGAATACATGCGTATGCAAAAGGAAAAAACGCAAACAGACATTACAACTGTTCCTATAAGAACAACTAATATAAAAGGCTCTGACGGTGTTATTGTAGAGGGCATTGGAAACTGCCTTGTTAAATTTGCAAAATGCTGCAGCCCATTGCCGGGCGATGAAATTGTTGGCTTTGTAACAAGAGGGTTTGGCGTTTCTGTGCATAAAAGAGATTGTTTAAATGTTAAAGCAGGCCTTGATACTCCGGACGCAAGCAGATGGGTGTCTGCGCAATGGTCCGGTGCACAGGCAAAAGATAATTTTAAATCTACACTTGAAATTCAAGCAATGGATAGAAACGGACTTACAGCAGACGTTGCCATAGTAATTGCCGAGATGAGAATACCTTGTTATTCTATTAATGCAAGGCAACTCTCGGGCGGGCGCGCTGTTATGTCTATGACAATAGGAATTAATAGTACAGAACATTTAGACACGGTTATAAATAAACTTAAAAAGGTTAAAAGCATAACGTCTGTGGTGCGTGCACAAACAAAATAGTAAAAATAATTTGTTTGTACTTTATTGTAATTTAAGTTGCTTTTAATATTATTATTTTGTTAAAAAAGGGGTGCTTAATTGAAAGCTGTAGTGCAGCGCGTAAATTATGCCGAAGTAACAATAAATGGCGTTGAAACGCAAAAAATAGGCAAAGGGCTTTTAATACTTTTAGGTGTTAAACAAACAGATACAGTAGCGGAATGTGACAAATTAGCACAAAAATGTGCAGGATTAAGAATTTTTAACGACGAAAACGGCAACATGAACATAAGCACAAAAGATGTAAACGGCGAAATAATGGTTGTGTCTAACTTTACGCTTTACGCAGACACAAAAAAAGGCAATAGGCCAAGTTTTATACAGGCAGCAAAACCGCCTGTAAGCGAGGAACTTTACGATAGGTTTGTGCATAATTTGAAAAAAACAGATATTAAAAATGTTGTAACCGGAAAATTTGGCGCAGACATGAAAATAAAACTTGAAAATGATGGACCTGTTACAATTGTTATATCAACAGAAGAATGGAATAAAGAAAAAGGAGATAATTAAAATGGAGTTTTTTTATATTGAAAACAAAGTGCCATTTAGCACAAATACTTTTTTATTAGTGTCAAGCAAAGGCAATGCAGCCGTAATTGACCCTGCTTGCAGTGCCCAAACTTATAACGATATACTTACAAAAAAAGGTGCAAAATTAACACATATTTTATTAACACACGGCCATTATGACCATACAACCTCTGTTGTGCAACTAAAAAAACAGCATGGTGCCGGTGTTTATTTAGGCAATAAAGACATTAAAGAGGGCGCAGAGCACCTATTTAATTTAACAAGGCAAGATTATGATTTTGAATACGTAGACGGACAAATTATTGAGATAGATGATATAAAAATTAAAGTAATTACAACGCCGGGGCACTCTAACGGAAGTGTGTGTTTGTATATTGAAGACGAAGAATTGCTGTTTACAGGAGATACACTTTTTAAACTGGAAATTGGCCGTTGCGATTTTAAAGGCAGTGATTACAGTAAAATGTTAAAAAGCCTTAAAAAACTTAAAGATGAAATTAGCAAAAACCCAAAAGTGTTACCGGGGCACGATGAGTTTTCAACATTGCAGTTTGAAATTAGCAATAACCCATATTTCAAAAAAATATGACGAGTATATTTATAAAAGGTTTGCAATCTTCTTACGAGGCAGAGCATTTAGTAAGAATGTTTTTGCCCGGCTCATGCCTTGCAAAAGAATACCCTGCATTTAAAAATTATAAAAATGCGGTGGTTGTACATGTAAATAAAACAAAAATTATGTGTGCAATTAGGCAAAGTGGTAATATTACAATTAAAAAAAATAATATTAAAGATGTGCTGGAAAATGAAAAAGGAGATAATTGTGTTTTTGGCACATTACAGCATAATAATTACTCTAAAGATGAATTTATAAGAAAGAGAATTGAATATACTGTATGTTTGGTTTTGTTTAACATGCTTTGCAAAATAACAAACCAAAAACCCCCGTGGGGAATGTTAACCGGTGTTAGGCCTGTGCGCCTTATACACGACATGCGTAAAAACAATTATACAGAAAAACAAATTAAAAATAAGCTATGTAACAACTTTTTTGTAACGCAAGAAAAATTTGATTTGGCGCTAAACATTGCTAACGAACAAAAGAATGCTAAAAATATTACAAATAGTATAAATCGCCCTTATAGTTTGTACATAAGCATACCATTTTGTCCGTCTAGGTGTAGTTATTGCAGTTTTGTTTCTCAAACAACTAAGCAAACAAAAGAGCTAATAGAGCCATATTTGCAGCAATTGCAAAAAGAATTGCACCACATAAGTTTAATTGCAAAGCAAAATAATTTAACGCTTGCAAGCATTTATGTTGGGGGAGGAACGCCAACTGCCATAAATGAAAACCAACTTGAAAGCCTTTTAAAAACAGTGCAAGAATGTTTTGATATTAATAGCGTTTATGAGTACACAGTAGAGGCAGGGCGCCCGGATTGCACTAATTTAGAAAAACTAGAAATTATAAAAAAATACGGTGCAACAAGAATTTCTATTAACCCGCAAACGTTAAACGACAATGTGCTTAAATGTATTGGAAGAAAGCACACAGCAAAAGACATTATAAATTGTTTTGAGCTTGCAAGAAAAGCAAACCATACTAATATAAATATGGATATAATTGCAGGCCTACCAAACGACACACCGCAAAGTTTTGAGCAAACACTTAAAGGTGTTATGCAATTGCAACCGGAAAATATAACTGTTCACACACTTACTTTAAAGCGTGCAAGCAACATTGTTATTAAAAGCGAGCAAGTACAAAACACAAGTGTAAATAATATGGTTAGCACGGCTTATAAGTTATTGTGCAATTCAAACGAAAATTACTATCCGTATTATTTGTACAGGCAAAAAAGCACACCGGGAAACCTTGAAAACACAGGATATGCAAAACAAGGATTTACAGGACTTTATAACATATTTATAATGGAAGAATTACATACAATAATATCTGCAGGTGCGGGTGGAGTTACTAAACTAGTTAACGCTAATACAGGAGAAATTAAGCGCATTTTTAACCATAAATATCCTAAGGAATATATAGAGCGTTTTGACATTGTGTGCGAGCGCAAAAAAGGAGTAGATGATTTTTATGCCAACTTCATTACTATGGATACCTAAGAGACTTGTTGAAATAGGGCTTATAAACGTTGCGGCAAAAACGCCCGAAGCATTTATTGAGTATTGCGAAAACTTGTACTCTAACCGCATTGACGATGCGGCAAAAAAAATATTAAATAACAATACAAAAGTTGTTATGTTAACAGGGCCGTCTGCAAGTGGAAAAACAACAACGGCAAAAAAATTGGCCCAAAAAATTAAAGAATACGGTAAAAACGTTGATGTTATATCGCTTGACAATTTTTTTAAAAACATAGAGGATTATCCTTGCCTTGCCGACGGTAGCCCGGATTATGAGAGTGTGGATGCGCTTGATATAAAAAGTATAAATAAATGTTTGTTTGAAATAGTGTCACACGGGAAAACAAAAATACCTGAGTTTGATTTTTGTACAGAGAGAAGAAAACCAAATGTAGAAATTGAAGTGCAAGTTGAAGACGGAGTTTTAATTGTAGAAGGTATTCATGCACTTAACCCTAAATTAACGTGTGCGCTTCCGCGCAGTGCCGTTTATAAAATATATGCAGGCATGAGAGAAGAGTACTCAAACGATGGGCAAAGAGTGCTTTCTACACGTAGCATACGGCTTGCAAGGCGCATGGTACGTGATATTAATACAAGAGGGCACAGCGTTGAAAAAACGTTGCAAATGTGGCCTGCCGTTTGCACAGGCGAAGATAGGAATATTAAAGTATTTAAAACC
>CAYJDK010000004.1:12334-16709 GCA_964368905.1 uncultured Bacteroides sp. | reverse complement strand
CAAGTTTTTCTTATGAAATTTGTTGCCTTGCAGCATTTGTATTAGAGCTACAAGGAAAACTTGATGAGAGTAGCATTTATGCAGGTGCATTTAAAGAACTTTGCAACAGTTTTTTAAATTGTGCACAGATAGACAGAAAGTATATACCTGAGGATTCAATGCTAAAAGAATTTTTAATTTAGGTTGAATTTTCTGTTATGTGTTAAATTTAAAGTAAATTGTTATATTTTACAGCACAAAAATTTAATAATAATTTTTGTGCAATTTTTATATATTTTTAATAGTAAATGCACATATAAAAAGCTAATATTCAACAACAAGGAAAATTTTGCTTATTTATTACAAAAAAATTATAATTATTTTCAAAAAAAATGGCATGAACACTTGCAAATTGTGCCATAATGGGTTAGAATGTATCTCGTGACTGTTAATATTAATTGAAGGGAACATTAATAGAGTGAAAGAAAAACAAATATATTCTATGCAAGACTTACTTGATATTGTAAAGCAGTTACGACACCCACAAACAGGTTGTGCATGGGACAAAGCACAGACACATGAGTCTATACGCCAAAATTTTATTGAAGAAACTTATGAAGTTGTCGATGCAATTGACCTAAAGGATAATTACTTGCTTTGTGAAGAATTAGGAGATGTGCTTTTGCAAGTTGCATTGCACACTCAAATGGAACAAGAAAAGCAAACATTTAACTTTGAAGATGTTACAACGGGAATATGTAAAAAACTTATATCACGCCACCCACATATATTTGGCGATGTTATTGCGAATTCTACCGATACTGTTTTGCAAAATTGGGAAGAAATAAAACGTAAAGAAAAAAACCGTAGCACACCATGTGAAGATATTAAAAGCGTGCCGTCTTCTTTGCCGGCGTTAATGTATGCCGAAAAGATACAAAAGCGTGCTGCAAATTATGGGTTTTGCTACAAGGACGTTTTTGCGGCGTTTGAAGATTTAGAAAGTGAAATTGAAGAACTAAAGCAAGCACTTTTAACAGGCGAAAAACAAGAGAGTGAAAAAGAACTTGGAGATGTTTTATTTTCTTGCGTTAATGTATCTAGGTTTATAAAATGTTCTGCAGAACAAGCTCTTGAGCTATCTAGTAAAAAATTTATTAGTAGGTTTGAAAAAACACAAGAACTTGCAAAACAAGCAAACATGGATTTAAATAGCTGTACACCGGAGCAACTAGATGAATTATACAAAAAAGCAAAGGTTTTAACAAAGCTTTAACAGGTTTTGAAAAACATATATTAACCCACATTTTATTGGAGGTATTTTTAAAATGACAAAAGTTGAATTAATCGCAAAAGTAGCTGCAGATGCAGACTTAAGCAAAAAATCAGCAGAAAAAGCTGTAAACGCAATGTTAGAGGGTATTACAAATGCTCTTAAAGCAGGTGACAAAGTTGCACTTGTAGGGTTTGGTACTTTTGAAACACGTAAACGTGAAGCACGCACAGGCCGTAACCCACGCACAAAAGAAGAAATTCAAATTCCGGCAAGCATTGCTCCGGCTTTTAAAGCAGGTAAAGCTTTGAAAGATGCTGTTGCTAAAAAATAATTTTTTAACAGTAATATAAACAGTCTCCTTTTGTTGGCACTTTTATTTAAGTGTACTACAAATGCTAACAGGCGTTTGTAGGTGCTAAATATAATATCATTTATAATTTTTATATATAATGGGTTAAACTTGTTGTAACCAATATTAAAATTAGTTTGGTATTAATATTTGCACTATCAGCAAAGGGCGGCTGTATTTTTATTTTTTAATGTGGGTTAAATTGTATAATTTTATTATAATTGTTAAAGCAAAAAGGAGTTAATATATGCGTATAGATAAATTTTTAAAAGTTAGCCGCCTTATTAAGCGCAGAACACTTGCAAACGAGGCCGCAGACGCACAAAGAATTATTGTTAATGGAAAAGTTGTAAAGGCAAGTTACAATGTAAAAGAAGAAGACATAATTGAAATTGTGTTTGGGCAAAGGCCTGTTAAGGTTAAGGTTGTGTCTTTAAAAACGCCGGTTGGTAAAGATATAGCAAGAGAAATGTATACAATAATTAGTGAATAATATGAACATAAAAGTTTGTGCACTTGAATATACTGTTTTATAACAGCTCAGATAAAAGGAGAGTGCATTTTATGTCTGACATGAAAACACAAAACAGTGCGCATAATTTAATATTAGAAAACAGGCAAGCATTAACGGCAACAGGAGTTGCTGCCATTATTTCTTACGATTCTCAAGACGTGATTTTAGACACAGGCATGGGAATATTAAACATTGGCGGCAGTAACATGCATGTAAGCGAGCTATCCGTACAAAAAGGAGAGGTAAAAATTACCGGAGACATAGAGTTTATTCAGTACTCAAAACCAAAACAAGAAAAGGGTAATTTTTTTAAAAGGCTGGTGCGATAAATGATTGCGCTACTTTCTCCCGGGGGTGCTTTTAGAGATGTTTTTTTGGCAGGAGGACTAGGCCTATTATTGGGTTTGTTTTACTGCATGTTAAAAGCAATTTTTAGCACAAAGCGCCGTGCGTTTGTGTTTGCATGCGATATTTTAACATTTATGTTTGCGGCTTTAATGTTTCGTTCGGCGGCGGCGGGTGTGTTTGAAGGTGGAATTATGCGTTGGTACACAGCCCTAAGTGCTGTTTTATTATATATGCTTTGTGTAAATGTAGTAATGGCGCCAGTTTTAAAAAAGGTTAAAGTAATAAAAGCAGTAGTGTTAAAACCTATACTTAAGTTATTAAATGTATATATTTTGCCGTTTTTAATGGGCGTAAACAAAAAAATTATATTAAAATACAGTAAAATTAGAAAAAAACATACTAAAACAAAGAAAAATAATAAAAGACACTTGCAAAAAGAAACAAAGATGTTGTATAATTCATAATATAAAAAATAATATTGTTTAAAGTTGAGGTGAGAATTGTGCGTACGAAAAGAAAGAAAAGATTTAGACTTTCAACATTTTTATTAATTGTATTTTTAGTATGCATAATTGTTTATTTTGCATACACGTTAATTACTACGCAAATTAGTATAACGCAAAAATCAAATGAGTTAAGTGAGATTACTGCAACGGTACAAGCACAACAAATTGAAAACGAAGAACTTGCAGGTATTGTGCAAAGTGATAACGAGGCAGCATACATGGAACGTATAGCACGTGATAAACTAGGGTATGCATCACCGGGCGAGCGCTTTTTTGTTGATATGTCCGGAGAATAAAAGAAAAGTATGCGTTTTAGTACGCATTTATATATAAAGTGTTTTATAAAGCACTTTTAAACCGGAAAGGAGCCATTTTGTTTTTATGGCAGTAGAGGTAGGAAGCATTTTAGAAGGTAAGGTAACAGGCATTAAAAAGTTTGGCGCTTTTGTTGCATTGCCACAAGGAGATATGGGCATGGTTCATATTTCAGAGGTATCGGCGCAGTATATTGAAAACCTAGAAGATGTGTTAAGTGAAGGGCAAAATGTAAAGGTAAAAGTTCTTAGCAACATAGACGGTAAGATTGCACTTAGCATAAAACGTACGGCAGAACAACCACCAAAACGCACACACAGAGCAGACACAGGTAAAGTATGGCAACCTAAAGTTGTTGTTGCGTCCCAAGCTGAAATGACGTTTGAAGAAAAAATGAGCCAGTTTAAAAGCCGTAGTGAGGAAAAAATTTCAGATTTACGCAAAGTTACAGAATCAAGGCGTGGTGGAAGTAGCGGCTATTCAAAACGTGGACATTAGTAAAATAGTATAAACATATTTGTTTGTGCGAATGTAGCATATAAACTAATGCACTTAAATTAAAAAAACTCTTGTATGGCAGTATTGCCATACAAGAGTTTTTTGTTATAACGCAAGAATTAAATATAATAGCATGTTTTAAATTTTATTTAATACAATTGCAAAATTAGTGCGTTTTAAGAAATGTTGCTGTAAAATATTTCAGCAAGTGGAGAGTCTTTAGATAAAAACAGTGTGTTTGAATCGCCTGTTAAGCTTGCTTTTGCAGCGTCTAATGAGCGAACAAAACTATAAAAATCGGCTTTGTCTGCATCGTTATACGCTTGCGATAAAATAAACATATACTCAGCCTCGCCCTCGGCAATAATTGCGTCTGCTTGGGCTTGGGCTTCGCTTATCATTATTTCCACTTCTTTATCAGTACTGCTGCGTATAATTTGCGCGTCACTTTCGCCTTGTGCTGTAAAGCTTGCTGCAATGTTATTTCTTTCAGATATCATGCGCTGGTAAACGGCTGTTTTGTTATCATCAGGCAAGTCTAGCCTTTTTGTTTCAACGCTTAAAAGCTCTATTCCGTATTGTGAAAGAGC
>CAYJDK010000004.1:11609-12324 GCA_964368905.1 uncultured Bacteroides sp. | reverse complement strand
CTATAAGGATTTCTCCGGCTAGTTCGCCGTCTCTTCCGCTAATAACCTCGCTTTGGCTTTTTGCGCTTATTGTGTTTTTAAGGCTGTTGTAAACACTGCTGGATATTCTGCTCTCTGCATTTGATATAGAACCGTTAAGTGTTTGTATAAATAGTTTTGGGTCTGTAATTTTCCACATAACAAAGCTGTCTGCAACCATTGTTTTTTTGTCTTTTGTTATAACGTCGGAAATGGGCAAGTCGTACAACATAATTTCTTTTGTAAGTATGCTTGTGCTTTGTATAAAAGGTAGTTTTAAAGATATCCCCGGTGTTGTGTAAATATTTACAACTTCACCAAATTGCCTTATTATTGAATACTGGTTTTGCTGTGTTATTATAGTGCAATTACTAATTAAAAACATTGCTAATAAAACAACAATTATTATTTTCCAAACAAAACTAATTTTAGTTACTTTTTTCATATATAAATCCCCCGTTAATTACCGGCCACAAGGCCACTTTGGTTTAAAACGTTTAATGTATTACCACTGTCGTCTTGTATAATAATACGTAAGTTTGGTAAAACATCTTCCATTGTCTCGTAATACATGCGTTCTTTTGTAATTAAAGGGAAACGTGCATATTCTTCATACAAAGAATTAAACCTTGCAGCTTGACCTGTTGCCTCGTTAATGCGAGCCTCTTTTTGGGCTTGTGCATTTTGCAATATTTGG
>CAYJDK010000004.1:3623-11599 GCA_964368905.1 uncultured Bacteroides sp. | reverse complement strand
GCAGTTGGCGGTTCGGCATCTTGTATTGTTATATTAACAAGTTGAAGCCCGATATCGTCTATTTCAAGCCTTTTTGTAATTTTGTCTTTTATTTCAGATTGTATTTGGTTTTTTCCTGTTGTTATAACATCATCAACAGGATAAAGGCCTATTGTATCGCGTATGTAACTTTGTGTTAGGTTTTTTAAAATACTCTCGGGGTTGTGGCTTTCATATAAATATTTAACAGGGTCTGTAATGCGGTACTCTGCAAAAAAATCAACGTTAACAAAGTTGTAATCAGATGTAATCATTAAACTTTCTTGTTGTATTGTTTCGTTTGAGTATAAATCGTAACCTATTGCAAAACCTTTAATTGTCATGTCTACAATATGTACCTCTTGAATTATTGGTATTTGAAAATGCAGCCCGCTGGACGTTACTGTAGATGGCACACCAAGTGTAACCACAACGGCATTTTCTTGCTCATTTATTATGTAATAAGAGTTGCTTATAATAAACAATGCAAATGCAACAATTAAAATAATACCTAAAGTTGCAAAAAAATTGGGCTTTTTTTTACCGGTTGAAGAGCCGCCTTTCTTAAAAATGTTTTTTAAATCAATTGCCATATAAATTACCTTTACTTTCTTAAAATGATATATAAAATTCTATTTTTTATCTTTTTTGTTGCCACCACTATTTTTACGCCTGTCATACTGCGGTTTTTTCTTTCTTTTCTTAACAGAAAAACCAAAATCGCCTATTTTTTTACCAAATGCAAAATACTCGCCGTGAGCATAAGCACAAAGCCCTGCTTTTGCAAGCTTTAATTTGCCTGAATCACTAATTAACTCGCTGCTAACATAAACATCAATAATATCGGCTAAAAACATGTCGTGTGTTCCAAGCTCAATAATATCTGTAACCCTACACGCAAGGCTAACAGGGCTTTGCTCTACAATAGGGCATTCAAAGCCTTCAATTTCAAGCGGTGTTAATATAGTTGTTTCAAACTTATTTTCGTTTTTGCCGCTTTTTACGCCGCAATAATCTATTGCTTTAACAAGTTTAGATGTGGGCAAGTTAATTACAAATTCTTTGCTGTTTTTAATAATGTCGTAACTATATCTTTCTTTTCTTAAAGATATATAAGTTTTAGGCGGGCCTGAATTAATAATACCTGTCCATCCAACGGTTAATACGTTTGGGTTTGTTAAGTTACCGCAACTTACAAGTACGGGTGGCACAGGTGCTAAAATTGTGCTGCCTTTCCATTTAGTTTTACTCAAAATAATCTCCTTAATATATGTGTGAATAGCGTATTTATTATTGTAGGTGCTGTGCAAGTATATAACATAAAACTAGAATTTAGCAAAATATATTAATTTACAGCGCTAAATTAAAACTTACCGCTTCGGCCTGAAAAACCTCCGCCACTGTGGCTGCTGCCGGAGCTTCCTCCACTGCTGCTACTACTTGTTACTTTTGTGCGTGAAGTAGTTGTGTGTGTGAAAACATCGTTTTTAATTGCTAAGTTTACACCGCCGTTAGGCACATAAGTATGTGCGGCACCTTTCTTTTTAACATTGTTAAGTTTGCTTTTAAAACTCATACCTGTAATTATTGAAACAATAAGTGCAACTATAAAGCTTGGTATTAAAACATCAAAATTTGGCAAAAAACCGTATTCTATTTTAAATAGTGTTCTATCTAGGTACACGTTAAAACCGTCAAACCAGTAGTTGCCTCCAAACTCTTGTAAAAAATCACTTTCAATGTCTATTAGCGTCTTTTCGTCAAATATCCCAGACGTATAATCGCCGTAAACAATGTAGGCAAAATCTCTTTCTGCCATACTTAAAACAAGCAAAATGCCTTCTTTGCCGTCACCGTAACCAAGGTTTTTTTCTGTGTAAAAGTGAGTAGCCGCATCATAAATTTCATACGTTTCAAGAATAGCGTTATAATCTTCAATTGTTAAAATGTATGTTTCTATGCCGTGCTCTTGTGATATAAGTTCGGCTTTTTGTGTAAGCTCTGCCTCTTCTTGAGGGGTTAATAAATCATATGTATCCATAACATTTGTTACAGTTAAATTGTCAAGCATTTCGCGTGATTGCTGCAAATATTGATCTTGTGCATTTAAATGATTTACAAAAGACGCTTCCACGGCAAGCAAATACTCCATTGCAAAAGTAAAGTAATCGGAGTTTGCACTCACATTATAAAAAGCATCAGAAATAGTATACATTGCTTGTTCGCTATAACTTCCGTAGTTGTTAAATGCATATACGGAATTAGCAACATCTACAATAACAAGCTGCAATCCACCATTAGAACCATAAGAAATATTATACGTGTCATAAAATATTTGAAAAGCCAGGTCATCTATACTTTCGTGCCCATAATTATTATAGTCAGAAATAGTAACAAAATATAAATTGTCACCATATAACGATGAAATTCTATCTGCTTCTAATTCAAGAGTAGCCTCTTGCTCGTCTGTAAGAACATTGGCATCATCACTAATGTAACCTTGTATATTAATGTTTGTTGACAATGTTGCAGCCACAGGGGTACAAAAAAGAATTAGCAAGCATATAATTAGCAACATAGATTTTATAAATTTATTTTTCATTTTTTAACCCCCTCTTTATATGAAAAAAGGAACAATAAAATAGCTCAGTGCGGTTATGCCGGCAGTTAGTGCTGCAATAAATCCATAAAGTTTAAGATAGTCGCACGGTAACTTACCAACAAATTTTCCGGTTTGGCCATTCATTGCAAATATGTAATTTTTGCCAAGGTATTTGGTACTTAACATCCATACAGGTGCAAGCAAATAATGAACGTCGCCCCTATAAAGGTTTATTCTGCGTGATACTTCAGTGCAACGTGAATAGGAATTTACACTTTTGCGCATAAGTTCTACGGCTGTATTAACTGCACGCTCGTCTGCACGAGGGGAACAATTGTTTATGTCAACGTCATACTTATCGGCAAAATATCCCGGCATATAAGCCGTAGAAAACGGCTTTATATCACCGTAGTCAAACGGCTCAATAGATTCCATATATATGTCCGGCATTTTGCTGCATGCGTCTACAGGAATATCTCTAAAAGCAACATTACCGGCCCTTTGCACTTGATAATGGTGCGTTGTTGTTATTCTGTAATCACCGGAGCGTCTCGATGTGGAATTGCTTGCTTTGTAATTTATATCGGCATCAACACTGCCGTCAAAAATCCAAAATGGAACGTATACACCTTTAATTTCTTCAATATGTGCATCTTTGCTAAAAAATTTAGGCAAAAGAAATTTACCTTTACAAAAATCAAGCAAAGCTTTTTTTGCCATAGCTTTGTCGTATTTAAAAGGTATAATATAGTCAGGCTTTAAGGAGCCTGCAAATTGCCCCGGCACTACTGTTGGGTTACCGCAATAGTGGCAACTTGTTGCGGCGGTTGTGTCATCGCAAATAATTTGTGCACCGCAAGACTCGCAGTTGTATGCACGCATGTGTGCGGCCTCTTGTCCCCAGTCTGTATTTAGCTTTTCAGTTGTCCATAAGTTTTCTTCATTGTTGTTTTGTCTGCTTTGAAAACCGGGTGCAGGCACACTGCCGTTATTGTTTTGATGCGCATCTTGTGCACGGCTTTGTTCTTGTTTAGTAAACGCTTGTGCCGCCTTTTCTTGCTTTTGTGCAAGCAATGCTTCTATTTCAGCTACTTCATAAATGCTATCGCAAAATTCGCACTGTAATTTGCCGCTATTACTGCTAAAATGTAAAGGGCCAGTACAAGCTGGGCACTGATAATTTGTTGTTTGTGCCGGCATAAAAAGTTTCTCCTTTTTTAAAATAAAAGTAAAAATTCAAGCAATTAATAATTTATTATATTACCTAATATAATAACATATTATAGATGTTTTTTGCAACATATTTTGCACTTGGCATTACTATACAGTACACAATTATTAACGAATTTGTATTAAAGATTTATGTTTGAATATTTTAACAATTTTTTTGTTTATTTTTCGTGCACATTGCTTTTTTTATTTATAATTCACAATTTTTTTATATTTTATTACTAGATATGTGGTATAATACACATAGGTTTATTGGCATATAATATATTAAGCAAAAAAAAATTGCGACAGGGAGATTGATGTAATTTTATGAACTTGTTGTTTTTTCTAACCCCTAAGGCAGAGGTTGCATTTATTGAAGAAGATTTTACATTACGCCAAGCAATTGAAAAAATGGAATATCATCGTTACTCGTCTATACCCATATTAAACGGGGCAGGAGAATATGTGGGAACAATAACGGAGGGAGATATTTTATGGACTATTAAAAGAATTGCAAACTTGAATATTCAGGCTTCTGAAAACATACCAATAACTGACATACAGCGTAAAAGAGACTATAAGTGCGTACATGTAGAAACTACAATGGAGCAACTGGTGGAAACGGCATACACACAAAATTTTGTTCCGGTTATTGACGGAAAAAATAGTTTTATTGGAATAATAAAGCGCAATAGCATTATGAAATATTGTTACGATAAGGCAGAAAACGCAACAGCAAAGGCAAAATAAATAAAACAAAGCTTTAATGATGTTGTATGCTTTGTAATGGTAAATAATAGTGCAGTTAAGTTAAATATCTATTAAAAAAGAAAATTAAAAAAGCAGTGATGAATACAAAGTTTCGTCACTGCTTTTTATATATGTTATAGCTAAAATTGAAAGTATTAACAAACAAAGGCTTTGCAAAATGCGCCTTTAGAGCATATTTTGTTAAGCGGGCATTATAATTAAACTGCCTCGCCTTCGCTACTTGTTGCGGCAAACTGGCTTTGATACAAATCTTTATAAAAACCGCCTTTATCCATTAGTTGTTCATGGTTGCCGGTTTCAATAATATCTCCGTCTTTCATAACAAGTATAACATCGGCGTCTCTTATTGTAGAAAGCCTGTGTGCAATAAAAAAGCTTGTGCGTCCACGCATTAACTCGTTCATTGCTTTTTGTATGGAAAGCTCTGTTCTTGTATCAACACTGGATGTTGCCTCGTCAAAAATCAGTATTTTAGGGTTAGAAATAATTGTTCTTGCAATAGTTAAAAGTTGGCGCTGGCCTTGGCTAATGTTGCTAGCTTCTTCGTTTATAATTGTGTTATATCCGTCCGGCATAGTGCGCACAAAATGGTGCACTTGTGCGGCTTTTGCGGCATTTATAACTTCTTCGTCTGTTGCATCTAGCCTGCCGTAGCGTATATTTTCCATTATGCTTCCATTATAAAGCCATGTGTCTTGTAAAACCATGCCAAAGCTCTCGCGTAAATCTTCGCGGTTAAAGTTTCGCAAATCGTTACCGCTAAGCATTATAGAACCGCTGTTAACATCGTAAAATCGCATTAGCAATTTAACAACAGTTGTTTTACCGGCACCCGTTGGCCCAACAATTGCAACTGTTTTTCCGCTTTGAATATAAGTTGAAAAATTGTTTATTATTATTTTATCCTCAACATAACCAAAGCTAACATTTTTAAATTCAACATCGCCTGTAATTTTGTCAGGAGATACAGGATTATCGGTGTTTTTTGTTTCTTCTTCTTCATTTAAAAACTCAAAAACACGTTCTGCCGCTGCTGCGGTTTGTTGCATAATGTTGCTTACATTTGCAATTTGTTGCAAGGGCTGTGTAAAACTCCTTGTATATTGAATAAATGCTTGTATGTCGCCAACATTTATGCTGCCACGTAAAACTAAAAAGCCACCAAGTATGCAAACACCAACGTATCCTAGGTTGCCTATAAAGTTCATAACGGGCATCATCATACCGCTGTAAAACTGGCTTTTCCAAGCAGAGTGAAAAAGCGTATCGTTAATTTTTTTAAATTCCTGTGTGCTCTTTTTTTCTCCGTTAAAAGCTTTTACTACAACGTGTGCTCCGTACATTTCTTCAATATGGCCGTTTACTTTGCCAATTGCCGCTTGCTGTGTAGCAAAAAGTGGCTGGCTGCGCTTTATTATAAAACTAAGCGCAATGCCTGAAACAGGCAAAACACAAAGTGCAATAAGTGTCATAACAGGGCTAATTGTAAGCATCATAATAATAACACCTATAACAGTTGTAACGGCAACTATTAATTGAGAAAGGCTTTGATTAAGTGTTTGGGTAACTGTGTCAACGTCGTTTGTAATTCTGCTTAAAACTTCACCTTGTGATACTTTATCAAAATAAGATAATGGCATTTTATTTATTTTTAAGCTTAAATCTCTGCGCATGTTATAGCTAACTTTTGTTGAAATGCCCGCCATAATAAAGCCTTGAATGTACGAAAGAGTTGCGCTGATAATGTATATTACAAGCAATAGTAAAAGAATGTTAGATATTGCAGCAAAATCTATGCCTCCAACACCGGTAATCATATTCATAACACCTTCGTACATAATTGTGGTTGCGCGCCCAAGTATAGATGGACCAACAATGCTAAACACACAAGAAATAACTGCAAAAAACAATGTTGCAATTATTGCCGGTAAATAACGCTGCATGTATTTTACAAGTGCTTTAATAGCACGTTTAAAGTCTTTGGCTTTTTCTCCCGGCATTAATGCGCCGGGCCCACCGGGGCCGCCGGGCCTGCCAAAACCTTGGCGAGTATTGTTTTTATTTTGATGATTATGTTTTTCCATTATGCAAGCTCCTCCTTTGACAACTGGCTTTGAGCTATTTCTCTGTAAGTTGTACAATCTTCAAGCAGTTGTTTGTGTGTTCCAATGCCTGCAATACGCCCTTCATCAAGTACAACAATCTGGTCTGCTGTCATAATAGTTGAAACACGCTGTGCAACAATTAGCACCGTTGCGTTTTCTGTATAAGATTTAAGAGCATTGCGAAGTTTAGCATCTGTTTTAAAATCAAGTGCACTAAACGTATCGTCAAAAATATATATAGGTGCTTTTTTTACAAGAGCCCTGGCAATAGAAAGGCGCTGGCGCTGCCCGCCTGAAACGTTTGTACCGCCTTGGCTTATGCTCGTTTCAAACTTATCATCAAGTTTTTGTATAAATTCTGTTGCCTGTGCAACTTGTGCGGCTGTTTGCACGGTGTCGTCACTTGCATTTTCATCGCCATATTTTAAATTAGAGTTTATGTCTCCTGTAAATAAAAGCCCTTTTTGTGGCACGTAACCTATTATTTGGCGTAAATTATGTTGTGTTATATTTTTTATGTCAATACCGTTTATAGTAATACTGCCGCTTGAAACATCGTAAAAACGAGGTATCAAATTAATTAATGTGCTTTTACCGCTACCCGTGCTACCAATAAATGCAGTAATTTCTCCGGGCTTTGCGTTAAAGTTAATATTTTCAAGCACACATTCTTCCGCACCGGGGTAAGAAAAACTAACATTATTAAACACAATTTCTTTTTCGCCGGTTTTTTCAATTTTCGTTGCGTTAATATCGTCTGTTATTGAAATATCTGTAATTAGCACTTCGTTAATACGCTCTGCTGAAATAGAGGCTCTCGGCATCATAACAAACATCATGCTTATAAATAAAAAGCTCATTACAACTTGCATTGCATATTGCATAAATGCCATCATATCGCCAACTTGCATAGCACTTTGTTCAACTTCGCCAGCGCCAACCCATACAATTAATAGCATTATGGCGTTCATAATAAACATAACGGCCGGCAGCATGCTTGCCATTGCCCTGTTTACAAAAAGCATATTGTTTGTAAGAGTTGTGTTTGCCTTGTCAAAGCGTTCTTCTTCAAAATCTTGTGTTGAAAAAGCTCTTATAACCATCATGCCGGACAAACTTTCTCTGCCAACTAAATTAAGCTTGTCTATAAGTGTTTGCATAATTTTAAATTTTGGCAGTGCAAAATAAAACAGCAAGCCAATTATACATAGCATTACTAAAATGGCAAGGCCTATTATCCATGCCATAGACAAAGATTTTTGTATTGC
>CAYJDK010000004.1:0-3613 GCA_964368905.1 uncultured Bacteroides sp. | reverse complement strand
TAAAAAGTTTTGAACTTGGGTAACGTCGTTTGTTGTGCGTGTTATTAAGCTTGCAGTGCTAAATTTATCAAGTTCTGTATTTGAAAAATGTGTAACCTTTCCAAAAACATCTTTTCGTAAGTCTTTTGCAATATGTGCACCGAATTTAGCAAGAAAATATGCACCGCTAATTGCACAAACTGCCACAACTATACAGAAAAACAACATTTGCATTCCTGTAAAGAATATATAATTTGTTTGTATAGAATCTGTGTTAACGCCAAGCTGTGAATAGTAGCTTTTTACAAACATTGTTGCAACGCTTTCTTTCATCATTTCATCACTGGCTAAAGAAATGTCAACGTAATTTTCTATTTCGCTTTGTGCTAGCATTGGCAAAATACTTTGTAGCAAACTTGCATCCATTTGAGCACTTGTGTTTTCTGTATTTTGCATGTTTGCGCTTAAATCACTCATCATTAATGTCAGTGCATAAGACGCAGTGGAAAATACATTGTCAAGCTCGCGGGCTTCATCTTCAGACATTGCATTTATAAATAGAGTTGATTCAGTAGCATTTGGGTATAGTGTTTTCATGTTTTCAAGTTCTTGTTCGCTTAAAGTGTGGTAACTTTGTTGTAATATTTCTTTTTGCTCGTTTAGCGCAAAAGTTTCAATAAGCTTATAACTTTCGGCACTTATGGCGTTTGGCGCTTTTTCTGTTATACCGCCCATTTGAATGCCCACATTAACTATGTCGCTCATTATGTTTGGAAGTTCCAGTGAGGCAAATGCTTGGCAAAAAACAAGTATAATGCCTGCAATAAGTGGCAGTAAATAAGGTTTAGCATATCTTTTTAATTTTAACATTTAATACTCCAAAAAATTAAATTTATATATTCGCATCTAATTAGAATACATTATTTTATAAATATTTACAATGAACAATGTGTTAATATAGTGTTAACTATGAAAAAATGCATTATAATAGCATTGTTTAAACTTAAAAATACTTTTATACATATAACGCATTTTCAAAGTCTTCATATTCTAAAGGCAAATCATTATTATTTTTAGTGTTTAACCTATATTGTGTTGGAGAGATACCCTCGTATTTTTTAAACACTTTACAAAAATAGTTAGAGTTTGAAAAACCACACATAACCGCTATTATTTCTAGAGAGTAGTCTCTGTTAAGAAGCAATTGTTTTGCATAACTAAGGCGTGTTAAAGTTAAATATTTGCCTGGAGATTGGCCCATTTCTTTTGAAAATGTGCGCACAAGATGGTTTTTACTTACGCCTAAATACTCGCTTAGTTCCTCAACACCATAAATTCCGTTGAAATTTTCGTGTATTTCATTAATGGCCAAGCTTACAAGAGTAGAAGTTGTGTTTGCTTTTTTCTTATCAAAAGCGCTTTGTAAAGAGCATAAAAATTTAAAAACACACTCGCTTTTATGTTGCTCTGTTGCATTGTGTTCGCTTGCAAAAACAATGTTCATAATAGAAGCTTTAACTGCATGGCAATCTTGCACTATAAATATTTGCGGTAAAAAAAGTGTATTTTTAATTTGTGTTATAATACTGCCGGATACACCAAAAAGATAGTATCCGCTGTTATTAGCGTCTGTGTAAATGTTTTTTGCGCTTAACATTACACTTTGCTTTTGCAAAGTATAATTTATATCATCGCTTAAAACGTTTATACAATTATCTTGTGTAAAAATAACATATAATTCAGCCGTTTTATAGTTTTCGGTAAAGCTATCTTCACAAAAATCTATACTACAAGCTTTGTTAAAGTCAAATATCAAAAACAAGCACCTCTTATCAATATTTTACCATTTAAATTAGCAGTTTATTCTGTTATCATTATATTAATTTAATTGTGCTTGGTCAAGCATATCAATAAAATACATTTGGAGGTAACCCCACATGGCAGGTATTAGCTTAAAAAATATTTACAAAATTTACCCGGGTGACGTTACGGCTGTTTCAGATTTTAACCTTGAAATTGAAGATAAAGAGTTTATTATTCTTGTTGGTCCGTCAGGCTGCGGTAAGTCTACAACACTACGTATGATAGCAGGCCTTGAAGAAATTTCTAAGGGCGAGCTTTATATAGGCGACCGTTTGGTTAATGATGTTCCACCAAAAGATAGAGACATAGCTATGGTGTTCCAAAACTATGCACTTTATCCACATATGACAGTTTATAAAAACATGGCTTTTGGTTTAGAATTGCGCAAAACACCTAAAGACGAAATTGAAAAACGTGTTCGTGAAGCTGCAAAAGTACTTGATATAGAGCATTTACTTGACAGAAAACCTAAAGCTCTTTCCGGTGGTCAACGCCAACGTGTGGCATTAGGCCGTGCTATGGTTCGTAACCCTGCAGTTTTCTTGCTTGATGAGCCACTATCTAACCTTGACGCAAAATTACGTACAGCAATGCGTACGGAGATTATTAAATTGCACTTAAAACTTGGTACAACATTTATTTATGTTACACATGACCAAACAGAAGCTATGACAATGGGTGACAGAATTGTTGTTATGAAAGATGGATTTATCCAACAAGTTGACACACCTCAAAACCTTTACGATTACCCATGCAACATGTTTGTTGCCGGCTTTATTGGTAGCCCTCAAATGAACCTAGTTGATGCAACACTTGTAAAAGAAGGCATCAATTTCTACATTGATTTAGGTGGCGACAAATTACTTGTAGACCCATCAAAAGTTAACGCAGAAATGGAAAAATACGTTGGCAAAGCAGTTAAAGCCGGTATTCGCCCTGAAGATATTAAAGACGATGAAGAATTTCTTGCAAAACATAAAGATGCAACAATTACAACAAATGTTGAGGTTAGCGAGTTAATGGGTAGCGAAATTTACCTATACCTAACTTACAAAGATTACCGCTTAACAGCACGTGTATTGCCAACAAGCACTGCTAAAAACGGCTCTGAGGTTAAAGTTGCAATTAATATGAACAAATTACATTTGTTTGACCCGGAAACAGAATTAGCTATAATGAACTAGTAAGCAACATATTGCTTTAAACAAAAGAGCGGCAAATATGCCGCTCTTTTTGCATGCTTTTTTTAGTTTTAAATTAAAAAAATGCGGCACAAGTATAATTTTAAGTTTATTGTTTATTATTTTACATTGACACATAATTACTTTAGTAGTATAATACCTTCAAACCAATTTTTTTTGATATGAACTATGTTTGTATAAAAAACATGTGCCTCTTAGTTAAACAAAACGCAATAGCTAAAAAATTGCATGCAAAAACTTTTTATAATAGTGTGTTAGTTAAAAAAACAGTTAAAGTTGCTTTTTTTATACAAAAAACATCAAAAATAGTTGATTTGAGAACGTTTTATTAAAAAATTATAAAATTGTTGCAACGCTAAAAAGTTTAAAATAACTTAAAAACATATTTGCCGCATTAATATACTATTTTATGTTAAAAGCGGCATAAAAGGAGATTTACATGAAAAACACAAAAATACCTAAAATTTAAGTGCCAATAATAATTGTTGTTATTGTAGCGGGACTTTGGTGTTTGCAATATGGCAAAGAGCCATAAATTGTTGCGTCAACCGTCGAATTTGATTTAGTTG
>CAYJDK010000003.1:24490-29864 GCA_964368905.1 uncultured Bacteroides sp. | reverse complement strand
ACCGCAAAGCACTATCATCATCTTATGGCGAGTTGACAGACGACTATATGGGCTATTTTTACGCAAACCTTATAGACCTTAATGCCGACGATGTGTATGAACTTGTTATTGCACGTGTACACAATAGCGATACCGAGGGAAATACTGATGAAATGTTTAATATTGCAAGCGAGTATTTTATTGGCTCAGAGATACAGAACATAGTGCACGTTTACTATTTAAATGAAAGTGGAACAGTAAGCCATGCGGGGGAATATCCGCTGTCTTTTTACGGCGAAGAGGGTATGCAGTTTAATATAGAATACACCGAGGTTAACGGCATAAACTACCTTGCTTTCGGTGGGGATTTCCTAGATTTTGGTATAACATCGTCCGACTATGTATTTGCAAAATCTTTTATGAAGTTTAACGGTAATGTTTTTGAAATGGCAGAGATGTTCTCAATACAATACGACTATGTAAATGCGGGATATGAGCCGGCCGAGTATAGGCAAAACATGGAAATTGTGTCTGAGGGGGATTTTGAGGCACAGTTTTTTGATAATTGGAACAAAAATTTAATACAGCATACATTTATTGCAAAGGGATATGAGACAAACACAGAGGAAATTACAAAAAATACAATAGGGTTTTTAAATAATTTTGAATTAAAAGACACACATGGTGAAGCTTTTACATATTCAAACGGTAATTTTGCTATATATGAACGCAGTTATACAAACGCAGAGGAAGTTGCCTTTAAATATCTACTTGATGCTATTACATATCAAGATTTTGCGTCTATGCAACCTTATGTAGCCGATGAAACGTTAATTGAATATTACAACAGCGCGCGTGAGGATGGACAATATTACCCCGGTTTAATTGTGGAGGAAATGGATAGATATTATCCCGATGAATATGGGCAGGCTGATGTACAACTTATGCAGGCTATACTTGAGGACGAAAAACTAAGCGAGATGTACGCACAAAACGGCCTTGAAAACACATTTGTTTTAAAGGTAGATGCAAAAGAGATTATCGACATGGAAGTTGTGCAGTACGCAGGGCAGTTTGGGCTTAATGTCACACAATATTATTTGTTTGAAACAGATGAAAACGGCAACAATCATAAACTTTTGGCTGTTTTTGATGATAATATTTTTTGAAATGAAAGCAAAAGCAATGTTTATGAGGTTAGCTATATAACCGATTATGAGCAGATATTTAATGCTTACGGCTATGAATATCCAACAGATATACGGACGTGCAAATTGTAACAGAACCATTCCCGGGGTATGAGGTAGTATATTACCCCGGAATAGTTTACCCCGACACAAGCTTGCACGCTGGCGGATATGCACGTGTAATGCAGCCGATAAATTAATTATAGTAGAGCAAATTTTTATTAATCTTTTAACTTATTTACTATTTTACTAATAATTTCAAACTGCTTTTCATAATATGCTTTTTTATCTGGTTTAACAATTTTGTACTTAATTAAAGTGTTTTTGCACCAAAACGCAGCAGATTGCCTTTGCTTATATATTCTAAGTGTTAAGTACTTATCAGGTATATTGCTTAAGATTTCAAAACTCTTTTCGTACGCATTGAAAGAACTTTCGTAATTTTCTAAACACTCGTAAACATTTGCTAAATAATTGTAACAATCTGCATAATCTGTTTGTAATTCAACGTCACTTTCATCAATTGACAATTCTTTAAAAAGTTCAATTAAATTGAGGAAAAACGCAAGAGCATTTTTATATGATTTTTGAGTCACGTAAATTATTGCTAGGTACCGCATCTTTTTTATTAAACTTAATTTAGTGGCAACACAGTTAAATGCAGCGTTTATTTGTTTGTAATACTTAATACTAAGTTCATAATATTTCAGCGCATCGCTTTTAGAAGAAAACTCGCAAAAAGAGCCCATATCATAGTATATTTGCGCAAGGTCGGTAAGGTCATCTTTGGTGTTGCTTTGCTGTGCTATAAAGTCTAAAATATCGGCGCACTTTTTATATGCTGTAAGTGTATCGTCGTATTTTTCTAATCTTTTATAATGATACGCAAGCGAATCGTTATGATCGGCAACATCTTTTATATTTTCAGTAGAATACAAATTTTTAATAGTTGACGAATAGCGTTCAATAATTATTTTGTTTAAATCAATTGAGTTTTTTAGCACTTCATAATTATTTGCTGACAATACGGTTATACCTGTTTTGTTTTTATAATCTGTTGTTACATTGTTAAAAAGCTCAGCATTAAAATTTTCAATTTGTGCGTTACACTCTGTAAAATTATTGTCAAACTTATTTAACAAACTATTCAATTCACGCAAATTATCTTCAAAATTTGTGCCGTCGGTATAGTCAAAGTTAATTATACTTTTTTCAAGCAATTTAAATGATTTTTCTAAATTGCTACTGCAATTAAAAATACTTAAAACTTGTATAAACATTTGTGCTAAAATAGCTTTTGGAGTAAACTCAATATTAGTTTTGTTTGCATTTTGAACGTAAATAACATAAGCGCTACAACATTTTTTATACATTAACATTGCATTGTCAACGTCTTCATTTCTATGGCAATACTGTGCAACCAAGCCGTAATGCACACTAAGATTTTTATAATTTACTATGTTTTGCAAGCCTATATCGTCGCACATTTTATTAAATAAAGAAAGGCTTTTTTTGTAATTTTTAAGTGCTACTTTATAATTTTTTTCGTTTGCGTATAAAACGGCAACCTCCCAATGTGATACTAAAAGATTATTAAATACGCTTATGAATTGATTGCTTAAAGGTTTGAGTTTTTTTATTGCTTTGTTATTATATTTTATGCATTTTTTATACGACTCTAATGTGCTAGTACTATCTTCGTTTTCTTTGTATAAAATTGCTGTTTTTCCGTATGTATCGGCCAACAACTGATGCTCATTTGCACTTGTTAAATTGTTAAGTAAACTCTCTTTAAGCACAGTATATCTATTGTATAATTTTAGCGCATCATCTCGATGTTTTTCATTCATGCTTATGTTTGCCGCATCTAAAAGCAATTGCAAAAGTTCGTTTTTTATTTCAGCAGTTTTTAATTTCGCCAATAATTTTTCAACTATCTCAATTTTATTTTTAAGATAATCTAATTCTAAAAAATAGTATTTATTTTCATTATATATGTTTGCAATAAAGCCATATGCATTTGCCAATTCCCTTAGCGATTCGCTTGTATTAAGCTTATTGTTAAACTGCCTTTTAAAATAAATATATTGCTTATAATGGTTGTCTGCTTTAAAAGAATCACCGTTTTTTAAATGCAAATTTGCAATGTGCAAACATAAATCGGCAGCAGTGTTAAAGTATGGCGTGCAGTTATAATTTTCACTTAATATTTTGCAAATGTCTGTAATAATAATATTAATTTCAATGCTTTTTTTATAGTTTTGCTGTTGTTCGTAATACTTTGCAATTATATCGTAATTTTGCATTACGTTTTCATAAACTTCAATGCTTTTCAAATCTTCGGCTATATTTTTTTCAAAATCTAACCTAGATTTAAAATAAATATAGTAGTCATCAATATTATTAATGCTTTTATAAATTAAGCTAAGCCTGTTGTGTAAAACAGCTAAGTCGTACCTTAATACGTGAGCAGTTTGCATGTTAAGTATATTCATTTTTAGTTTTATGCTCAATTTATAGTTTTCAATTGCTTTTTCGTTGTCTTTTTTAATTTGATATATGTTGCCTAAACTCATGTGAGAATTGGCAATAATATTTTTAAAGTCAGGTGTTTTTTGTGTACTTAAAATATCTGTGCCTATTTTAATTGCCTTGCTGTAACTTTGTAATGCTTTAGTATAATTTTCAGCACAAAAATAATTGTCTGCAACATCAATTAAACCCAGGGCTGTTTCTTTACCGCACGGGGTTTCTTTTGCAATGCAGGCAAATTTTGTTGCCAAAGCGTTGCTTTTATTGTATAAAAGTGTAGATGTTTTAAATGTGTTTTGTTGCTGTTCGTAAAATAGGCCTATGTTTGTGTAGCTTGCATATAGCTTTTCTATTTCACTTTTTAAGGTAATGCTACTTTCAAAATTTTCAATTAGCTCTAGGCTTTTTTCGTACGACAAAAGTGCGCATTGCTCATTGCCGGAAAACTCATGCAAAAGCCCAAATAGTTCATAGCTTTTAGCAAGCGCTTTTTTTGAGCTGTTTTCTTGAACATCACTGTTAATTTTAAAAGTTAAATCAAAACTTTTTTGGCAAAATTCAAATGCTTTATCAAACTTGTTTTGCATAGCATAAACCATTGCAACATTTTCATAAGTTTCAGCTAAGCTGTTTTTAATGTGTGAATCATTGCAAAACGCACTTAACTCTAAATACAAATTAATGCTTTTGTTATAAAATTCAAGTGCATTATTATACTTTGTACAGTGGCTTAATACATTTGCAAAATCGGTATAAGTTTGTGCCAAAATTTCTTTGTAGTTACCACTTTCATTATTATTAATGCAAATATTACAAATATTAATTTTCTCTAAATATTTTTGATTTACTGCCTCAATAATATTTTCACTATTTTGCAATTTTTCACAATTATCAAATTCAATATCAAGAATATGGTATATGTTTATTACGCTTTGGTATGCATTTAAAGTTTGCTTATAATTTTGGTTGCGCAAATAATAGCTTATCACTTGCTCGTATAAACTTACTGATAGTTCAAATAACTTATTGTCATTAATATTATTAGCAAGCTCATTTAAATAAGCAACACATGAGGATATTGCACTGTCAGCTTCGCTTAATTTTTGCTTGCGCTCTAAAAACAGTGCAAAATTCATGTAAGCTTCTGCAAGATTAAAATTAGCTGAAGAGTTATTTGTGTTTTGCAAAAGGCCGCTATTTATGTTTAATGCTGCTTTATAAAATTTTAATGCAAAAGAAGAATTTCCATGCTTTTCACAATAATCGGCGGCTGCGTTATATTTTGTGTAAAGTTGTTTTTTTTCATCAATGGTATTTGATTTTTTAAATAATATTTCGTCAAATTTAACTCTTTCGCATACTAAAGTAACGGCTTTATCAAACATGCTTTTCTGCTCATACGCGGTTATTAATTTTTCGTAATCTTCGTAAACAATGTTAACAAACTCTTTAGTGTTCAGCTTTTCTGTTACGAATTTATCACATTTTAATTTTTTAAATAAATATAAAAGAGATTTATCGTTTTCGCCAAGCTTGCTATAAGTATCTGATATGTTCAAATAGCTTTTAGATAATTCTTTTTGGTATTCCACATTATCTGAAAGTTTTTTTCTGAAAGTTTTAAAACCAAGACTCTTTTTATGATATGAAAGAGTTTTGCCAAGTTTTCCTTGCGA
>CAYJDK010000003.1:23674-24480 GCA_964368905.1 uncultured Bacteroides sp. | reverse complement strand
ATATAAGCGTGCAATGTAGTCGCACTGGTAAGCTGCGCCATAATAGTCTACGTCTGTGTTAATTTCGGTATATATGCGGTGGCGCCTTTCAATAATTTCAATAGCACTATCTAAGTCGTTTTTTTCTATAAAATAATTTGCAACGTTTCTAAAATCGTCTAATATTTTATAAATATTATCTTTTAATTCATCGGCAGTAAACATATCTACAATTTTTTCTAGCGGATTTAACATCAAATTGTAATAGTAATAATACTTTTCATCATCACCAAGTTTTTTATGTATATTGCGCAGTGTTCGGCAAATACCAAGAAACTCTTTTTGTGTAATAAGAGTACTTTGTTCGCTTGCAACTTGTTTTCTTAATTTAAGGCAATTATTATAGTTGTAAATTGCATCGTTGTACTCTTTTTGTGCTTCGTATAATCTGCCTGCATTTATGTAAACAATAGCCATGTTACTTTTAAATTTAACATAAGGAATTTCGCTTGATATTACAACAAAAATGGAAAGAGCATGCAAATAATTTAGAAGTGCACTTGAATTGTTTTTTAATTTTTCTTGCATTATGGCAATGTATTGATAATTACATGCCAAACTATCTTTTGCAGTTGCCGTTTGCAACGTGTCGGCTATAGTTTTGCGCAGTTCAAGCGCTTTGTTAAGCATTTCAAGGCCTTCTTTGTGTTTGCCATAAGCTCGCGACATGTATTGCCCGTACTCAATATAAAACATAGCCAAACTGTGCTGAGTTTCGGGTAAGTTTAATTCGTCGTTTAACGCTTTTGATATGCTAAAACAAGTCT
>CAYJDK010000003.1:17019-23664 GCA_964368905.1 uncultured Bacteroides sp. | reverse complement strand
TCTCAAACATTTTTAAGGCCATTTTCAAATTTTCAAGTTTTTCATAAGTTGCCGCCATTTGCAAATATACTGCAAATTGCATGTTTTTTATACTTGGAGAATCATAAGTTTTTACAAGGTTATCATAAATGTCAAGTGCCTTTTTATTTAACTCAAATGCTGCGGTGTAGTTTTCGTTGTTTTCATGTTTTAAGCCAACGTTCATATAAAACATTGCCAAATTTTGCAAGGATTCAGTTGTGTTTAAAGCTCCGGTTACACTTTGCAAAATATTAATTGCCTTTTGCCCAAAATTAATTGACTTTTCCATAAATCCTTGGGCACTGTAAACATCAGAAATTATTCCATAACTTTCAGCTAATTTATCTTGATTAAAAGGTGTATCTTGTAATAAAGCTATTTTTTGCCTTAATATAAGGTTTTTGTTGTAATATTTTAATGCTAAAATTAAATTTCCGCATTTATCGTAATAATAACCAAGTGCCATATTCCCAAGTGATAAGTCAGACATCGATTGAATTGAACGTTCTTTTTTGTCAATTTTTTGCCATATTTTTAGGCTTTCGTTGCGCATGTTTAAGGCGGGGGATAGCATGCCAAGATTTTGATAGAGCGTTGCCAAAGATGAAGCAGAAAATGCCGTTTGCCTTTGCGAGTGCACATTGTTGTATAAATTTGCAAATCGCTTTACGTAAGTGTAAGATAATTTTTGCATTTTTAGTGCATGGCCAATTTTGCCAATATCATCGTAAGCGCTTGATAAGTTTGCATAACAAGAATGTATGTCCTTGTTAGTTTGTGCCGTTTCACTTTCATCGTTTAGTTTTTTTAACAATTTAAGGCTCTTATTAAAATAGCGTATAGATAAATTCGGCTTTTTTTGTAAAGACTTAATTGTGCCAATTTTAATGTAGCACATTGAAAGCTCTCGCTTTAAATTTTGTTGTGGGTTTAACTCGCACAATCTTGCTAAAACGTTAGCCAATTTTGTAAAATAGTTTTCGCATAAATTGTATTCATGTACGCTTGAAGAAAAAGTATAGTAAAAATGGTAATTTGAAAAAGTTATAAAAGCATAACTTTGTTTGTTATTAATAGCATGCTTAATAAGAGCAGTTATAAATTTTTCATCTAGCAAACAAATTTCATGCATCTCTGTGGCGGCTATTTCAAGCACTTCATCAAAAGATGTATCGCTGATTTCGTCAATATAATCTACTAAATAATTTTTATTGTTTGCCAAATAGGAATGATAAACAAATTCGCTTATTTTTACATTGTCATTATTACTTAAAGTTTTTAAATAGTTTACAATTAATAAGTTATACTTAACCGGCTTAATAACTTTTAAAATACCTGCCCTTATAATTTTATGAGTAAAATCAAAGCGGCCGTCGTCTCTTACCATAAAAAAGTTGCTCATGTATTTTGTAAAGAGAGAAAAGTCTATATTGCTCCATGTATCACCGTTATTTATAAATATAGCTTGCAAATCAGTTTGGCGAAGCCCGCGCCTTGAACAAGCAAGCAAAGCGGCAACTTTATTACAAAAATGTTTGTTAATGCGCTGTGCAGCTTCGCTTAAAACAAGCGCAGCCATCTCGCTTGCTGTGCTTGGAAAAGTGCCTATCAAATCTATCATATAGCTGTTGATGGCATTCATGTCGTTTCCTTTTTTCGCAATTATATCAAAGTCGTCTTTATCAAGAATGAGAAGCCTTTGCAAAACAATGCTTACAAACAAAGGGTTTGTTATGCCGTCTGTTTTGCAAATTTTATCAATGACCATTGGAGAGAGCTCTTTGCCGTTTGATGCGATAATACTCTCGATTACTTTTGGAACTTCCTTAGATGTAAGTAAATTTAAGGTTTTTATTTTAGTTTTTCCTTTAAAGTGCATTACTTTTGGAATATTAAAAGTATCGAGTACAGACACAACAATTTTAACACCCTGAGGTAAAACCTCGGGCATCCAAGTAAAGTTTTTTACAATTTCATCTTGTGTCAATTGGTCTAAAGCATCGCAAATAATGTAAAAAGGCTCGGCGTTTTTTTCACAATAAGCAAATGCGTATTCTTCAAATTTTTTAACATAGCTTTTATAATCAATAACATTGTTTGCAGCGCTGCTTTTTTGCGGATTTTCTTCAAAATTTATGTGGTCATCAAAATGGTCTTTTATATTAAGCATCTCTTCAAGTTTGTATACTATTTGTCTCAACATATCCACAGCATTGTGTGAGCGAGAACTGTTTGCGCTGCTAAAGAAAAAAGTTTTGCCTTGTAATGATAAACTCTCGTAAAGTTTTGCAAGCATTGTGCTTTTACCGCTACCGGGCACACCTTTAAGCAAAAATAAATTGCAGTTTTCATCTTGTATAGCTTTTAAGTATTGCCTTTGCAAGTTGTACCTTGCGGCAAATTGCAGTGCCTTTTGCTGTGCAAATACGTTTGCCGCCTTTTCTTCAAGAGATTGCCAAGACAAGTTTTTCATGTTGTCAAAATCTTTTTCAAAAAGCGAAATAACATCTTGCACAACCATGTCGGCAAAATTTTCTGAAACATCAAGGTTTTTTGTTTTACTGTTGTATTCACAAGAATAGTATTTTATTACAGCGCCTGATTTTTTTATTTTCTCTTTAAGGTAATCTAGTTTTTTCTTAACTTCAATGTCTTTTTCAATGTATGTATATTTTGTATTGTTTGAAAGATGTGCCGTGTTTAACGGTTCTCTAAAATAAAACAGGCAATTTGAAAGTTTTTGGTTTTCATCAAGTGCGCCGTATTCTATTTCAAGTTCGGTAACACTTTTTTCAAAATCATAAAGTGTATAATTTTTGCTGTCGGCGGCGTTTTTTATCATGTGCGAAGGAGGTATCCAACCATAGCGCTCGCCTATTAAAATAATCATATATGGCCTTGATTTGTCAATCTCGTCAAGGCACACCGAAAGTACTTTTTTGCTTCCCTCATCAGACTCTAAATCGGCAGTATTTACACCCCAGCGCAAATCAACAAACCTAATGCTCTCGCCAAATTTACGGGCGTAAACATTTAAGCTAGGTATAACGTTTTTTGCAAGCACATCTCTCTCTGCCTGCATGTCTTTAAATGTGCTAGACACAAATACTGACTTCAAAATAAAATCCTCCTGAAAAAATACTTTAATTACGGTAAAATGTGTTAACATTATTTCGCATAATATGTTAAATTTTTTGCAGTGAAAATGAAGCGTTAATAATAGTATAAGGTTATTATAATCCACATAAAGGTACAATACAATATTACAAACAAAATAATTTAATGAAAGCTTAACAAATTGTTGTATTGCAAAGTTAATGGTTGAATAAGTAGTTCAAAATAGCCTTAGCGCTTAAAAAGGCAGGGTATAAGCTAGGTTTGAATGATAAAAGAAAAGGTATGCCGCATATGAAATACCATAGATTTTGTTTATTTGTTTGGCATGTTTTCAAGTAGTTACTATAAAAAAGCACTTTAAACTCCGGCATTTAGCCGGGCTAAATATAAAAAGTAAACGCAATATTATTAATTGTAATGCTATGCAATTGAGTGTATAATATTATAAATGCTGTTTTATTTGGACTAAAGCGTATAAATTATATTGTTAAATTAAAATTATACCTATAAATTATGTTTAGTAGGTAAATAATAATAAAATGTGCCAATGTAAGGAGAAAATTTTGAGAATTAAAAATGTAATAGCATATATTGCTACAATAATAATATCTTGCGCATTAATTTTTGCAGGTTACAATTATACAAAAACTGAGTTTGTTGCTAATGAAGAAGCAGGGAACTACTTTAGGGCTGTTGTTGTATCTGTGGACGAAAATTTATACGATTCATCTATGACGCAAGAACAAGACGGTTTATCTTTTGCAAAAAAAACAGGTGTAATTTTTAGTGCTAAGCTTACTTCAAACGGTAGAGAAGGAGAAATAGTGCAGGCAAGACAAATGACATTGTTTGAAGGTGAGGTTGAAGTATCGGTAGGTGATAAGGTTATTTTAACACTTGCCGAAGATATGGTAGATGCGAGCGGCTGGTATTTTACGGGATTTTATAGGTTTGATTATGCGGTTTTGCTTATTGCAGCATTTTTACTGTTAATACTTGTTATAGGAAGACTAAAAGGGCTTAGTACAATTGTATCGTTGATATTAACGTGTGCTGCAATTTTTGCTGTTTATATACCCGGAATTTTAAAAGGAGTAAATATATATTTTCTAACATCAATTGTAGCGCTATACATTATTATAATGAGCATTTTAATATTAAATGGTTATAGTAAAAAAACATTTTGTGCTATTATTGGCAATGTTTGCGGTGTTGCAATATCTGCGGGGCTTGCCTTTATTGCAAACAGAGCCTTAAAAGTTACAGGTTTAGTAGACCAGGATTATATGTATTTAACATATGTAAACCCTGATAATCCACTTGACTTAAAAGCCTTAGTGTGGGCAGGCATAGTAATTGGTTCACTTGGGGCAATAATGGATATAGCGGTTACACTTGCGTCATCTGTTAAAGAGCTTTCAGAGCACATGGAAAACACAAGCTTTGTAAAACTATTTAAATCCGGCATGAATATAGGCAAAGATTCAATAGGCACAATGACAAACACACTTATACTGGCATATATTGGCGGTTCAATTGCCATGGTGCTTTTGTTTTTAGCTTATAACAATGGTTTGCTGTTTTTAATGAATTTAGAAATGATAATAGTGGAGATTTCTCAAGCGGTAGTTGGTAGTATTGGTATTTTAGCAGCCGTTCCAATGACAGTTGCGGTATCGGCTTATATGTTTAACAACCGCAAAAGGCGCAGAAGATTAAATAAATAATTTTGCTAAATAGGTGTGAATTTATACTACGGCTGTAAAAGTTAAAAGTAGTATAATGATATTTAGGCAAGAAAGTATAGCTTGATTAAAAAGTATATAAGTTGTATAATTTGTTTGGAATGTTAATAAATAATTAAAAGGAGAAAGCTAGATGGATGCTCAATGTTGCCATGAAGAGAATAAGATTTTAGACAGTAGGTTTAATATTTTAAGTTACGAACAGTTTTTAATAGACAGTAAAACAAAAAAGTTTACTAAAATTTGCATGACAGAAGTAATTAATGCAGATATGATGATAGCTACATTTGGAGAAGATAGATACAACAAAACAAGTGCAGAGATATTGGCACTTGGAAATAATGCATATAAAATGATGGGCATAGATAATTTAGTACATGTTTATATACACACTTACAAAACGTTTATGGCCGTTGCAACAGACGATATAAGCGATGATGACTTTTACAATTTAATGAAGACAAACCATGAACAATACGAGCTTATAAGGGCAAAACAAACGGGGTTAAGTGGTGTTTCACGTTTTGCCGTTGCTTTTGGAGATAATTTAATTGATAGTGTGTTAAGTGCTTATTATATAAATAAAGATGAGCAAAACAATTTTTTAGTTGCATCGAATGAAAGAGAACAGCTATTAAAAGAACAAGAAAAAAATGTTAAAATTTTAGAACTTTTAACTTATGCAATTGAAAACGATAAAGTAGTACCGTTTTATCAAGGCATATATAACAACAATAATAAAGAAATAAAAAAATATGAAGCCTTAATGAGGGTGTACGATAGAGAAGGCAATTTATGTATGCCTGGCATGTTTTTAGAGGCATCTAAAGAATTAAAAATGTATTTGCCTTTAAATAAAATTATAATAGATAAAGCCCTAAAAGATTTTGAGGGAAAAGAAAGCGAATTAAGCTTTAATATTTCTTTGCTTGATGTTAAATCGGAAGAATTTAGAATTTGGATGATTGAGAGATTAAAGCAACACCCAACTCCATCTAAAATAATAATAGAATTTGTTGAAACTGAAAATTATAATAATATAAACTTACTGTTTGACTTTTTAAAAGAAGTGAGAGAGGTTGGTTGCAGAATTGCAGTTGATGATTTTGGTGTTGGATATGCAACATATACATCAATAATATCATTAAAACCGGCATTAATTAAAATAGACGGAAATATTATAAAAACAGTATCGCTAAGTGAAGACAGTAGAATAATTTTAAAATCTATTAAATATATGGCAGATTTAATAGGATCTGAAACGGTTGCCGAGTTTGTGGAAAATGAAGAAATACAAGGTATTTCTTTACAAAATGGAATTAATTATTCGCAAGGTTATTTGTTTGCAAAACCTGAACCATTTGAAAATTTGAATATTTTATAAGGCATAAAACTTGTATATAATTAATTGAAAAAAGATGTTTAATTTTACAGCCCTTTACGGTATTGCCTAAATAAAAAAACCAATTGGCAATTAATGCTCAATTGGTTTTTTTGTATAAGTATATAAAAATGTTTTATTTAAATGTGTTTACGTGTTTTCTGTTGTCCCAAATATATGTAAAACCTGAAATTGCCGTTATTGCTGCAACTATCCAGCATAAAATATAACCTACAAGTTGAGATGTGTATATACTTGATGTTGCGGTTGCAAAACAATCGTAAGCAAACCATAAATAAAATAAAATTATTGTTAACATTTGCACAACGGTTTTTGCTTTTCCCCATATATTTGCAGCAATTACAACATTTGTTGCGCTGC
>CAYJDK010000003.1:13899-17009 GCA_964368905.1 uncultured Bacteroides sp. | reverse complement strand
CTATCATTCTTAAACCGGAAACTGCAAATTCTCGTGCAATTATTATAGCAAGAACAATAGGATCACACGCGTTAACTTGCATCATGTATATAAATGCAACAGTAGTAAGGAGTTTGTCTGCAAGAGGATCTGCAAATTTGCCAAAATCTGTAACTAGGTTGTTTTTGCGTGCAATATATCCGTCTAAAAAATCTGTAAAACTTGCAAATGCAAATATTAAACCTGCAAGGAGCATCCACACACCGCTATAATATTGAGAGGCACATACCATAAAAGCGGGTATAAGTAATATACGCAATAGAGTTAATTTATTTGGTAAATTCATTTTTAGTCTCCGTTTCTTATCTGCTACTATAATTATTATATTATAGTATTTATAATAGTTATTGTCAAAGTAAACTTATTATTAAATTTATTATTGCACTGTGTTGCAATATTTGTTTTTAAAAATATAAAAGTAAAGTTAAATTAAAAACGTTAAATTTTACATATTATTACAAGCAACAACATACAATAAAATAGGCATATATAAAACAATTTGTTAAAGTGCATTACAATACAGTAATACATAAATATAGCGGCAAAAATAAATTTGTGTTATGCCTTAAACTAATTTGAAAGGTTGTTGGTTATGAAAATAAATTATAAAGTGCTTATTATATGCATTGCAATTCCGTTAATTGTGGGGTTTTTATCAGGGTTTATCACATCTGATAGCGTTCAAAGTTTTAATAGCTTAAACAAGCCAACTCTAACACCACCTGCAAGTGTTTTTCCGGTTGCTTGGAGCATACTTTACGTTTTAATGGGCTTATCGTCTTATGTAATATTTATGGCAAATGCAAATGAAGATAAAAAGAAAGAGGCGCTAAAAATATATGGGGTACAGTTATTTTTTAATTTTTGCTGGTCAATAATCTTTTTTAGTTTTGAGCTTTATTTTATAGCGTTTTTATGGCTTTTGGCTTTAATAGCACTTGTTGTTTTGTTAATGATAAAAGCAAAAAGCATAGACATTAAAGCAACTTATTTGCTTGTTTTGTATTTAGCGTGGATATGTTTTGCCGGATATTTAAATTTTGCAATATTTATTTTAAATTAATTTGTAAAAAATATATTTAAAAAATTTTAAATATACCATTTTATTTTAATAATAAAAAAGTGTGCTAAAAAAACCGAAATACGTACATTTAGTACTAATTTCGGTTTTTTATTTTAGCTAAAATATTATATATAAAATAACTATAAAAGTGGAGAAAATGTTCTTAAAATACCAAGAAGTACAAACTGTACAAATTTTAACTTACCTTGATAAGGGTAATTATTAATTGTAATTTCCTCACACTCGTTTTGGGTGTTTAAAAAATCTTGTTTAATTTCTTTTACTACAGATGAATTATAAATAAATGCTCCACATTCATAGTGCAATGCAAGGCTCCTGTAATCTAAATTAATTGTGCCTACAACTGCAGTTTCATCGTCGCAAACAAACATTTTAGAGTGTATAAATCCGGGTGTATACTCGTATATTTTTACTCCTGCTCGTAGTAGCTCTTTGTAGTAAGAGCGCGATAAAAAAAATATGCTCTTTTTATCCGGTACGCCGGGCAACATTAACCTCACATCTATACCGGATTTTGCAGCCGTCATTATTGATACCATCATTTCTCTGCTAATGATTAAATAAGGTGTTGTAATGTAAACATAATTTTTAGCACAGTTTAACATGCTCATATACACATTTTCGCCTACGGCATCTTTGTCTAGCGGCGTATCGCAATAAGGTTGTATTATACCGTCTGCCTTATAAGTTTTTGTTGGCGCATACTTTGAATAATCTTCAATTTTGCTTGTTAAAGAACTCCACATTGAAAGAAACATTACTGTTAAGTTATAAACAGCCTCGCCTTTAAACATTACGGCAGTGTCTTTCCAGTGCTTATGTTTATCTATATAATTAATATATTCGTCAGCTAAATTAACACCACCCGTAAATGCCACGTTTCCATCAATAACGCAAATTTTTCTGTGGTCGCGGTTATTAAAATTAGAGTTAAATAAGTTGTTAAATTTATTAAAAGCCCTACAATCAATATTATGCGTTTTAAGGCGTTTTGAAAAGTTCATAGGTAAAGTCATTAGGCAACCTAAATCATCGTACATAATACGAACATCTACACCGTTTTTTGCTTTTTCAACTAATATTTTTTCTATTTCACCCCACATTTTTCCTTCTTCTATAATAAAGTACTCAAGAAAAATAAATTTAGTTGCCAGTTTTAATTCTTTTAACATTGCGTGCCACTTGTGTTCTCCAAGTGCAAAATATTCTATTTCTGTGTTTGTGTATGCAGGAGAATTTGCAATGTTTCGTATATATTCCGATTGCCTAATTATATTGTGGTTTTGTTTAAAAAAATCCGGGTAAAATTTATTAACATTTTCAAGCCCTTTTTTTTGTTCAAACTCAATATTTTTTAAAACAGCTTTTCTTTTTTTGCTTAATTTTTGTTTGCCGTAAACAAGATATACAACTGCACCTATAAGTGGCACAGCGTTTAAAATAATTATCCATGTTATTTTTGTTTCAGGGTATGTGTCGCCAATAATTATATTTATAGTCACAATAAAGTTAACAATTAATAATATTGCTATAAGCAAATCTACATAACTGCCTAAAAGAAAAATAAGCACAACCCAAAAAACAACTTGTAAAGCAAGTGTAGAAAAAACTAAAATTGCACGTATAATGACACTTGGTTTCATTTAATGTCCTCCTTAAAAAATGGTGCTTTTAATTAGTTAACTAACTTGTGTTAAATGTTTTAATTAAATTTTTAAAAAGCTAAGATAGTCCTTGTATTTTACCATATATATTATGTTTTAACAACAGCTATTAATTAAATACTAGCCAAAAAAAATAATATTAATTTGGGTTTTATTTAATTAAAAGTTTTAATAATGCGGCAGTATATTTTAAAATAAAGCGCAAATTTTAAATTAACACTGTTTAGTTAAAAAACTTATGCAAAAACATGCGAGCTAAAATCATGTGCGATTTTTTAATATTGTTGACGTATAATTATAAGTAAGATATAATTTTTAGTAGT
>CAYJDK010000003.1:11668-13889 GCA_964368905.1 uncultured Bacteroides sp. | reverse complement strand
ATCTACTTAATATTTATGCCGTATTTTGTAACATTGCAGCTGTAAAAAATGGTAAATCATAGCTTAATTGGTAATAAACTTGAATATGTTAAAATAAAAAAATGGAGCGTATTTGAATGGCAAGAAGATACTTTGTGGAAAATTTAAGTAATAAAGATAAAGATGTAATAATTTTAAATGATGATGCACATCATATAAGCACAGTATTAAGGGCAAAATGCGGAGATACTATTATATTGTGCGACGCAAACGGGTACGATTACAATGCTACAATTAAAGACATACAAAAAAAACAAATAAGCTTGGAAATAAATACCTTTGAGAAAAGTGTATCAGAGCCAACGGTAGAGGTTAATATATATATAGGCTACCCAAAGCAAGATAAGCTAGAGCAAGTTATACAAAAAGCAACAGAGCTTGGAGCTATAAGCATTACACCTTTTTTTAGCAAAAATTGCGTTGTGACGCAAAAAAATAATGGAAATGACGAAAAGAAAACAAACAGGCTTCAAAAAATAGCACGCCAAGCAGCCCAACAAAGCGGTAGGGGAGTTATACCAAGTATTAATAAGCCGTTAACATTTGATGAAATGTTGAAAGAAGCGACAAAAAATGACTTAGCGTTGCTTTTTTACGAGGCAGATGAAAGTAACATAACTTTACATAGCCGGTTAAGTGGTAATAAAAAAACTATAGCCGTAATAACAGGAAGCGAGGGTGGCTTTAGCCTGCAAGAAGTTCAAAAGGCACAGCAAAATGGATGTTTTAGTGTGGGGCTTGGGCCAAGAATTTTGCGCTGTGAAACAGCACCCATTGCTGCTTTATCTGCAATTATGGCGCTAACCGGCAATTTACAATAGCCGTTTTTTAAGTGTAAAATAAAAAGCCGTAATATAACTTTAACTTAATTTACATTTAAAAAACGCATAAAAGGAGATGTAAATTTGAAAAAGTTAGTACCAATTTTTTTTAGCACAGTTATGACAATGTTTTTATTTACTGGTTGTTTTAACGCAAGGGATAATTCTATGGATACTTTGCCCAATAGTACTTCAAGTACACCCAGCGTAAGCTCTGAAGATAGTCGAAATGAAGATGATAGTATGTCAAACTCAAACTCTAATAGTACTTCAAATTCTCACAGCATTTCAGGCTCACATAGTACTTCAAACTCTAATAGCACTTCAGGCTCACACTCCGGTAGCATGTCGGCAACATCGCCATACAACTCTAATTCAAACAGCACAAATTCTGCAGGCAATTCGGCTAGCAATAGCGCATCTATAAGCTCTAGTTTAAAGGCCAGTATAAATTTGCAACCGGCAATTAGAGTGCTTGCAAACATGCAAACAGAGTGGAATATGGTACTGGTAAACGCACAAAACCCTCTTAAAGAGGGTTTTAGCGTAAAGCTTGAAAATGTTGAGGGTTATGAAAACAGGCAATTTGATGCAAGGGCAATTGACCAACTTGAAAGTATGCTGAAATCTGCACAAGATGGCGGTGTTCAGCTGTACTTAGTTTCGGCTTACAGAACACCTGAAAGGCAAGCAGCTTTATTTGAAAAAAAGGTAGCTTCTTTTGAAAAAGAAGGTTTTGATAGGCAAGAAGCCGAAATACAAGCATCACAATGGGTTGCAAGGCCCAATACGTCTGAGCATAATTTGGGACTAGCCGCAGACCTTGTTTCAAGCAACTGGTACAGTAATAACGATGATTTAACAAAAGAGTTTGAAGACACAGAACATTTTAAATGGTTAATGGAGAATTGTGCAGAATATGGATTTATTCTTAGATACCCAAAAGACAAACAGCATATAACGGGAGTAACGTATGAGCCATGGCATTTTAGATATGTGGGAGAAGAGAGTGCAAAAATTATTATGGAAAACAATTTAACATTGGAAGAATATGTTAAAGCATAATACAAATTATGGCTTACGTATGTTTATAAATATTAAAAAGCGATGTGAAAATATTTTCACATCGCTTTTGCTATTAAAAAATAACTTGTTTGTTGTATTTTAATATTTTGCATAAGAGCACAAATTCAAGCAGGCATTAACTAATCTAGCTTTCCATGTTTTAAAACAGCATCTCTAAAAGCAATAATATTTTCAGCACTTACATCTGCCGGCATATGGTGTGCAGGCGCTATAATATAACCACTAGGAGAAGCAAGATGCGAAAGTGCGTTTTTAACTTCGTTTTCAACGTCTTG
>CAYJDK010000003.1:0-11630 GCA_964368905.1 uncultured Bacteroides sp. | reverse complement strand
AAAGCTATTTTACCCTTGTATTTTAAAAGAGACTCGCGCGTCATATGTTTTGTGTTTGGTTGTATAGGGTCAAGTATATCAATGCCTTCTTCAATAAAGTCGTCCATTAAATCAAGCACATCACCACAAGAATGTTTCATAATTTTCCCACCCGGGTTAACCTTGTTATAGGTTTTTCTAACATTGTTGTAAAATTTATTAATATGTGGCTCTACTTGTGCTTTATACATTTGCCTTGATAGTAATAGCCCGTTTTGCGCGCCGTAATCATCGTAGTCTATTTTAATAAAGCTAATAAATTCACCACAAATTTCAAGTGCTTTACAGTAAAGCTTTGTGTAGTAATCGCACATTTTTTCCATTGTAGCTGCAACAAGCTCTTCATCGGTAATCATCATCATAAACCAGTCTTCCATTCCAAACATTAAGCTTGGAGTAGTAAAAATAGAGCCACCCCATATGCCAACAAGGGCCTTGTCTGTGTTTTCATATAGGTCTTTACAATGTTCATACAAATTCTCAAATATTATATCGTCCTCAGGGTTTGGCCAATCATAATTTAAAAAATCTTGCATTGTAAAATCTTTAAACGGCGCATTTGCAACACTGTAATCGGAAATACCGTTTTGTATTACTTTTTTGTAAGTAACACCAAATTCTGTTGTATATTCGTCTACACCGTATTTAAAAGGTGTTTTAATTTTACTTGGTGCATTTAGTGGAACATAAATACAATCAATTCCCATAATATCATGGAATTCTTTGCCGGGAAAAACTGCTGTATATACGTTTGTGGTTACATCTTTTAAATGTGGTAATTTTAAGTAATCAACAAGTCTTTGATAAGCCTCATAAGAAAAAGTCATTCCAAGTGGAACTCTATCTACAGGCAAATGGTTTATTGCTGCGGTAACACGCTGTCTTGATGTCATGATAATTCCCCTTTATAATAATGAAATGTTTGTAACACATAGATATAAGCCTATAACGAGCATAAAAATATATACAATTTTTTTAACAACAGCGGTGCTTACGCTTTTGGCAAATTTTAAGCCTAAAAATATGCCAAGCGCCGTTGGCAATGCACTTACAAGTGCAAGTTGAAGTGCCATAATTGGCATGTTGCCTGATATAAATAATGTTGCAACTTGCTGAAGATTTAATATTTGAAACGTTGTCATAATAGTTGCATAGTAAGCTTTTTGGTCTTCTGCTAATTCGTCTAAGCCAAGGTAATACATAACAAGTGGTGGCCCAGACATGCTTGCCGTAGCCGTGCAAAAACCGGCAACGACACCTGCAATAACGCCTACCCACCATTTAGGCTTAAAAGACATTGTTTTGTTATTAATAATACTAATAAGCCCTAATACCATCATTACAGCGCCAAGTAAAAATTTCAGCTGTTCTTCGCTTGCTAACAGCAGTATTCTTGTGCCTGCAAAAATGCCTATATAACTAGCTAAAACAGGAATTAAAAGTATTTTCCACTTTATTTTTTTTAGCATAAATAAAACAGGCACAAAAAATACAAGCGACATAAATTTTGCATTAAGCATAATTGGAATGTATGGGAAAATGTGTGTCATTGTTGCCATTAGTATAACGGCATTACCCATGCCTGTTATGCTTTGTATTGTGCCACCAAAAAGTGACACTAAAATAAGTAAAACGATGTTCATAATTTTTCCTTAAATTTAAGTAAATTACTAATAATCCCAAATAAAGCAAGAAAGCTTTATTTGGGATGTGTTTTATTAGTTAGCTAAAAAGCCGCCGTCAACAGGTATTGTAATGCCTGACATATAATCAGACGCTGCACTTGCAAGCATAATTGCAGCACCTACAATATCCTCAGGTTGGCCCCAACGTGCTGCGGGGATACGTGATAAAATAAAATCTGAACGTTCTTTATTTTTCATAAAATTAACGTTTAGTGGTGTGTCTATATATCCCGGTGCAATGCAGTTAATGTTAATGTTGTATTTTGCCCATTCGTTACACATTGTTTTTGTAACTTGTGCAACGGCACCTTTGCTGGCTGTATATGCAGGAACTCTAGAGCCGCCAATGTAACTTAACATAGATGCAAAGTTAATTATTTTACCGCTTTTTTGTGGTATCATTTCTCTTGCTGCAAGTTGGCTAAGTTCAAAAACAGCATCTAGGTTAACAGATAAAACGCGATGCCAATCTTCCATTTTAAAGTCTACTGAGTCAGTTATATGTTGAATACCGGCACAATTTATTAAAACATCTATACCACCAAGGTGAGCAATTGCCTTTTTAAATGCATCATTTCTTGCCGCTGAATCAGATAAATCTACTTTAATACCAAAAACATCTGCGTTGTATTTTTTTGCTATTTCACTTGCAAGCTGCTCAATGTCGTCTCTTATATCAAAAATTACAACTTTTGCACCATTTTCGGCAAATGCATTTGACATTGCATTGCCCATGCCTTGGCTACCGCCTGTGATTATAGTTTTTTTGCCTGTAATATCAAATAAATTCATACAATTCTCCTTAAATTTAAAAAAATATAAACAAAGCCATTATAACGGTGTATTATGGTTTTGTAACTTATTAAAAAGTTAGTAAATAGCAACTTATAAAAACATGTAATTTTATACTGTGTTTGCACAGCCACACATTTCTATATCTTTTTTTATATCTTCAATCATTCGCTCTCTGGCAAGCTTTGCAATTTTATAATAATGCTCTTTAACTCCAAATGTATCAATGCCCTCTTTTATGTACTTCATAAAATTTATTAACTTTTGCAACGCCGTTTTTTATTGCTCTTTGCACTTGGCTTATATCAAGGCCTGTGCCGCCGTGTAATACAAGTGGCACTTTAAATTCCGATGTTATTTCACAAAGTAAATCAAAGTTTAAAACGGGTTTTTCAATATAAACACCGTGTGCATTACCTATTGCAACGGCAAGTGCATCGGGAGTAACTATGCTTAAAAATTTGCGCACATCATTAATATCAACACAGTTTGCAATATTATCTTTTGCTTCGTCAATACCAATTCGCATTAAAGTGCCAAGTTCTGCCTCAACGCTTACATTATGCTTGTTTGCATATTCCAAAACCTCTTTTGTGTTTTTTGCATTTTCCTCAACACTTAAAGCACAACCGTCATACATTACCGAGGTAAATCCAACATCAATTGCTTTTTTACACAAATCAACATCTGTGGAATGGTCTAAATGTACGGCAACAGGAACATTAACTTGTTTTGCGCACCAAATAGAGGTGTCGGCAAAAAACTCAAGCCCGGCATATTCAGAGCAAGCACTGTAGTGTGCAAGGATAATAGGTGTTTGCATTTCTTCGGCTGCTTTGCAAATAGCCAGTGTTATGTCGGTGTTGCCGCCTTGGGTGTTGTAAGCTAGAACAGCATTTTTGTTTTTATATGCATTTGTAAGCATGTCTTTCATGTTAGCTAACATATATAACTCCTTGCCTGAAAATTATTTTGTTGTATCAATTATTATTTTACCGCTTGTTTCTCCACGAGCCATTTTAACCAAAGAATCCTCTAAATTAGATAGTGGTTGAACGCTGTCTATCAAAGCATCTACGTTAAAAAAATCTCCCTCTAAAAGGTTAATGGCTTTTTGCATAGTGCTTTTGTTTAGTGCAAAACTAAATAAAAGTGTAGCATCTTTTTTATATAAATCAAACGGATTAATTTGCATGCTACTGTTAGAAGCACAAACACCAAAGTTTAACAGTTGGCCGCCAAACGCTAGGTTTTTAATTGACTGTTCAACACATTTTGCGCTACCTGTGCAGTCAATAATAACTTCAAATTCACCGTTGTTTTCCTCATTTTTAGGGTTAATTGTGTGGGTTGCTCCAAGCTCGCTTGCTTTTTTTAATTTTTGCTCGTTAAAATCTGCAACCGTAATACTTTGAGGTTTTAAACCGGCAACAAGTTGTAAAAACATTAAACCTATTGCACCAACACCATTAATTAAAACTCGTTTAGAATGATCTATTGTCAAACGGTTTAACCCATAAATAACAGTAGCCAAAGGTTCTGCAAAACAAAGTTTGTTTAAGTCTGCATTAGGGCTAACTTTGTATATACTTGTTACAGGTACTAAAATATATTCAGAAAAGCCACCGGGTCCTGTTAAACCAATTGTAGTTTTGTTTTCACAGTCGTTGCTTCTATCTAAGTAACAAGCTTTGCAACTGTTGCAAGTGTAAAATGGGTTTATAACAACGGCATCGCCTTTTTTTAAAGATTTGCTGTCGCCGGATATTTTTTCAATATGTCCACTAACTTCGTGACCAATATGAAAAGGGAATATTTTGCCAAAAATTGTTTCACCCATGTATCCGTGTGCATCTGTGCCGCAAACACCACAGCGAGCAGTTTTAATTAATGCAAAGCCATTTGGTACATCAGTAATATCAATGTCTGCATAACCTAGTTTTTGAGGTTCTTGTAAAAAAATTTGTCTCATAATAATATACTTCCTTACATTTTAAATATAAATGCAATATTATTTATTTTTTGGAGCAACGCTTTCTCTAATAATAAGCTCTGGTATAAATAGTGTTTCGTCAGGAACACTGGTGCCGTTATAATAATCTTCAATCATCTTTATGGCTGTTTTTGCAATATCGTCTTTCTTCATACGCATAGAAGACAAAGTAGGTATAGAAGTTCTTGCTCCGCGCGTATCGTCAAAACCAATAACAGATACATCGCCGGGCACGGCATAACCATGGCGGAGTAATGCATTCATGGCAACAAGTGCAACGTTATCATTTCTTGCAAATATTGCGTCTATCTTTTTTTGCTTAACATTAGCAAGTATTTTTTCTTGTAATTCTTCAACACATGTACAACCGGTAATAATGCATTTGTTCTTTTCTAAACCAAGTTCATCCATCATTTCGCAATATCCCGCATAACGAAAATCCGTCATGTCGCTAAAGCTATTTGTGTCAGAAACCCTGTCTGCATATGCAATATTGTTACACCCAGCATTATAAAGGTAAGAAATGCCATCTTTAGTAGCTTGATAAAGGCCTGTGTTTATGGAACATGCACCTTTAACATTATCGTATCTTCTGTTTTTCATAAGAACAACCATAATGCCGGCATCTATTAATTTTTGTATATATTTTTGAGAAAAACGTATGCTAATAACTATTACAGCCTCTACTTGCAGTTCAATAATTCTGTTAACATACTCTAATGTGTTTGAAATGATGGAAACAGACATTAAGTATCCCATATCTGCAGAATATTTTTCCATTGCGCTAATAAGCTCGCCGTAATATTCTGTACGAATATGGTCACTAAGCATTAAAATTTGTTTTGGTTTTTTGCCTTTTAGTGCCCTTGCAAATATGTTAGGCCTGTAATTCAATTCTTCCATGGCTGCATAAACGCGCTCTTTTTTTTCTTTTTTAACATATCTGTTTTCATTTATAACATAAGAAACAATTGTTTCGCTTACATTAGCAAGTTTCGCAACGTCTTTGCGCATAGCAACGCTCTTTTTCATGGTTAGTCAATCCTTTACGCTAAAATATGAAACAAAAATAAAGATTGTGATAAAATAATCTTTGTATGATGTAAAGTTTATTTATAAACGGTCTCTTACCGCGTTGTAAAACCACGAAAGTGGCCTTATAACGCGGCAAGAAAATTATTAAAAATAAACAATAAAAAATTAACTTAATCCCACCATTTAATTGCGTTTGTAATGTATTCGCGATATTCAATAAATTTAGGGTCAGCTATATTTCTTGGGTGTGGCAAGTCAATAATAACTTCTTCTTTAATACCTGCCGGTTTGTTAGTTAAAATAATTACTTTTTCTGCAAGGTAAACAGCTTCCTCAATGTTATGTGTAATAAATACAACGGTACTGTCAAGCTGTTTCCAAAGCCTAATAACCTCGTCTTCTAAGTAAAAACGCACTTTTATGTCCATTTGGCCATAAGGTTCGTCCATAAGTAAAAGGTCTGGTTGCATTGCAAAAGAACGACCAATAATTATGCGTTGCTCAACGCTAACACTAAGCTCTTGTGGGAATGATTTTCTAAATTCGGTAAGACCCATCAATTTTAAAATTTGGTCTACACGTTTTTGCACTTCGGCTTCAGGTAAGCGTTTAATTCTCATGCCATAAGCAATGTTGTCTTCAACAGTAAGCCATGGCAAGGCAGAAGGTTCTTGGAACACAAACGATATATTGTGTTTTCGTGGGTCTGCAACTTCACCATCAATATAAACGTCGCCTTCTGTTGGCGCGTGTATTTTTGTTAAACAGTTTAAAAATGTAGTTTTACCACAACCTGTTGGGCCAACAACACACACAAATTCATTTTTCTTTATGTTAAAGTTTAAATTATCAAGTACCAATAAATCGCCAAATTTTTTAGTTAAATTTCTTGCTTCAACTTTAATTGGCCTTGTATCTTGTTCGTTACTCATATTTTCCTCCGTTTAAAATATTAAATAGACAAGTCTGTGTTGTCTGAAATTTTAATACGTAAATCTAAGAACTCTTTACTTAGCATGTCTCTTGGGCGCGGCAAGTCAATTATATATTCCTCTTTAACAACAGCAGGGCCGTTGCTAAGCAGAATTATGCGGTCTCCAAGATACACAGCTTCTTCAAGGTTGTTTGTAACAAATATAACTGTGCGTTTTTCTTCGTTCCAAATACGTACAATTTCGTTTTGCATTGCATACCTTGTTTGTGCATCAAGTGCACCAAACGGCTCGTCCATAATTAAAAGGCCGGGGCTCATTGCATAAGCCCTTGCAATGCCAACACGCTGTTTCATACCGCCGGAAAGCTCATGAGGGTATGAATTTTCAAAATTTTGTAACCCAACAAGGTCAATATATTTTTGACAAATCTCTCTGCGCTCAGCCTTAGGCATTTTTTGAAACTTTAAGCCTAGCTCAACGTTTTCCATAACTGTTTTAAAAGGCAAAAGTGCCTTTTTTTGAAATACCATAGATATATCTTTGTTATAGCTGTCGCTATTCCATTCTTCGCCGTTATAAATAATTTTGCCATCGGTTTTTTTCTCAATGCCGGATATCATGTTTAAAAGTACAGTTTTACCGCAACGTCCCGGGCCAAGCAATACTAAAAATTCACCGTCATATACATCAAAGCTTACATCTTCTACGGCATTAAAATAGTTCTTTTTATCAAAATATGTTTTAGATAAATTTTGAACACTAACTTTCTTTTGTCTTACCTGTTCCATGGAGTTACCAACCTTTCTGCTTTGTTAAGTAAAAATGCTAATATAGCACCAATAGTTGCAATTGCAATAACGGCAACTAAAACAAGTGCCATATCAATGGCTTGCCAACCCCTTGTTACAAGTGCGCCAAGCCCTTGTTGAGCGCCCATCATTTCTGCAGCAACAACAACTGTCCAGCCGCTGCTAACGCTTGTTCTAATACCTGCAAAAATTGATGGCAATGCCGTTGGGATAACTATTTCTTTTAATACTTGAGTGTTTTTTCCGCCAAATATAAAACCAACATCAAGGTTAATTCTGTCTACAAGAGAAATACCTGTTGCTGTATTAACAAACACAGGGAAAAATGTACCTATAAACACCATAACAACTTTAGCAAATTCTCCAATACCAAACCACATTATAATAATGGGAATCCACGCAATTGGTGGAATTGGCCTAAATATCTCTAAAATACTGCCAAAAATAGCCTTACAATATTTATTACTACCTACTAAAACACCAAAAAACAAACCAAATACCCACGCAACAAGCAAACCTAGAATAACCCTTTGTAAGCTTGCGAAAACATGCCCAAAAAAGCTTGTTTGACCGATTGGGTCAGTAAAAGTGCTTATAAATCTTTCAAAAACTGCAATAGGTGTTGGAAAAAGGTCGTTACCGAAAGAAGAGAACGCAATCCAACCTACCAGTATTAACAAAATTGCCAAAATTGGTAAAACTTTGTATAAAGTTTTATATTTATTACCTTGCTGAAGCATAATTTAATCCATTCCTCTCTTTATCTTTTTACTTTCCAGCGCAACAAATGGTTTTCAATTTTTGTTAGCCCTGTTGATAAAATTGCACCTATTATACCAATTACAAGCATGCCCAAAACAACAATGTCTGCACGTGCAACTTGACGACCCATTTGTATCATGTATCCAAGGCCAGCAGTTGCTGCAAGCATTTCTGCGGCTACAAGTGTAGTCCATGAGTTACTTAGCGCCAACCTTACAGCTGCCATAACCATTGGTAAAGATGATGGAATGCCTACTTTATAAAACATTTCAAAGCTTGTGGCACCAAAAGTTTTTGAAACATTTATAAGTGTTTCGTTTGTTAACTTTATTCCGGTGTAAGAGTTGATAACACATGGAACAAATGCAGAGAAGAAAATTATTAATGCCTTACCTGCAAGACCTATACCCATCCATAAAACAATTAAAGGTATCCATGCAATTGGTGGCACAGGCCTTACAAGTTCAAAGATAGGTGTAAAAAACTTGTCTGCCCCTTTGTACCAGCCCATTATTAAACCTAGTGGTATACCTAGTATAATTGCTGAAAAAAAGCCTAAAAGCGCAACTTGCAAACTTGCAAATATATTTGTAGTAAGTGTGTTGCCATCTGGTGCTTTTGTGCTTAATTTTTGTAAAAATGTTTGAAAAACATCTATTGGTGAAGGTAATGCCCTTGTGTCTACCAGTTCAAACGTAACAACAAGCTGCCATATAACGAAAAACGCCATAATACTTGCCGCCGATATTAATATCATTTTTGTTCGCTCTTTTGCTTGTTTTTTCTTGTCTTCAATCCACATTTGTTGAAGTGTGGTATCGTTAACTGCCATAATAAATCAATCCCTTCTGATGGTTTACAAGCAGTAAAGCTTGTTTATGCATAACATATTTTGTTAAAAAAAGGGGAAACAATGTTTTGAGTGAAACTCAATCAAGTCTAGTACATTGTTTCCCCTATTATAATGCAGTAATAATACTTTAAATTAATTTAAAAATTATTGTGCTTCATAAAGCTCGTTGATAAATGTGTTGTTTAAGTGACCTTTGAAACGCTCGTCGTCACCTTCTTGGTAGTTACCAACGCTGATAAAGAACTCAAGAATGTCAAGGAAACGTTGTTCCATGATAACACTTTCGCTGCCTTCTGCTAATTCGTTAAACATTTCATAGTTATCTTCAAGTGTGTAGAAGTATTCAGCTTGGATATAAATTTCAGCAATTTCAGGTGTTAATGAGCTACCTGAAACTTCAGCAAATTCAACCATAAGATCAATTGATTCTTCTTGGTTTTCTTTAATCCACTCTGATGCTCTGAAATAGCTGTCTAAGAAAATTTTGATTTCTTCTTGTTTTGTTTCAACTGCTTCTTCAGTTGCTAGTAAGTTACAGTCAATGCCTGTTTGTGCCATGTTGCCGCTTGATGCTACAACGTAATCTGCTTTATCTTCTGTAAATGAAGGAACGCCTGATAGAAGAACTGCATCACCTTCACCTGATAAGAATGCTGAGTTACCTGTTGAAACTTCTGTAGACATAAATTCTACATCGTCAAGTGTTAAACCAAAGCCTTCAAGTGTTTTAACTAAGCAGTATTGCATTGATGTACCGGCTGGGCCTAAAACAGTAGCGCCCTTCCAAGATTCTGCGTCGCCATAAATGCCTTCGTTAACAGTGTTGTTGCCTTGTCCTGCTGCTACTATTGCAGAATCAGGTCTTACAAATATCATTTGTGTGCCGTCGTCTGTTTCTGCTGCTGCAAAAACTTGTGCGTCATATGCAATAGCGCCAACTAAAACGCCGCCAATACCTGTTGCTGCAACGTCCCATGCGCCTGAAAGAATAGATTCCATTTGAACAGGGCCGTTTTCAAAGTATACGATTTCAACTTCAAGGTTATTCTCTGCAAAGTAGCCGTTTTGTTGTGCAACATAAATTGGGAATGTTTGCAAACCTGCTACAAGGCCTGAGATGTTAAGTGTCATTGGTTCGCCGCTAGCTGCATCATCTGTAGCCTCAGTTGCATCTGTTGCTGGCTCTTCAGTTGTTGCTGGTTCTTCGCTTGCTGTGCAACTTGCAAACATTGTTACTGCAAATGCTAAGCAAAAAAGTAATGCTAAAATTCTCTTTTTCATAGTGCTCTCCTTAATCTTCAAAAAAATAGTTATTTTTGTGTACACTTCTGTGTACTTGTATATAGTAACAACTTGGTGTACTGTTGTCAATATTTTTCAAATAAATTATTATTTTTTGTATGAATTAATGAATTTGCAGCGTGATATTTGTTTGTTTAACCAATTTGAATTGCGATATTTAAACATTAAGTGCTTCTGGGTTGTCAATATGCACATTTGTTGTGATGAATTAGCCGTAAAAACTGTAATAAACGTGTATACACTAATGTGTATATTTTGTTTTTAGCAAAAAAGAGCCAAATTTTCATTTGATTTTATATTTTAAAAGTGATACAATCCTCGTGTAAAACCAAATAAAAAGAGGTATATTAATATGAGTTTAACTCCAAGAGAACGCTTACAACTAACTATTGAACACAAAGACCCGGGTAAGGTTGTTGTGGATTTTGGAACAACCGATGTTACAGGCGTACATGCAGACACACTTGCAAAGCTACGTGATTACATTGGCCTTGAAAAACGCCCTATTAAAATAGTAGAGCCTGTAATGCAATTAGGTTTGGTTGAAGATGATTTAAGACAAGCTTTAGGGCTAGATGTTTTAAGGGTTTCTCATGACCATACAATATTTGGGTTTGAAAACAAGAATTGGAAGCCGTGGAAGTTGCAAACAGGCTTAGATGTTCTTGTGCCTGAAAAATTTGAAACAGACGTAGACGCCGATGGCAAAACATTTATATATCCATTTGGTGACAAAAGTGTAAAACCAAGTGCAATGATGGCTAAAGACGGATACTTTTTTAATGTTCTTGTGCGCGGCCATTGTGAGTACGACGAGGACGACGATGCAAACGGCAAAGAAGACTTTAAAGATGATTTTGGAGTTTTTAGTGAAGAACAGCTAAAAGTAATAGAGGAAAAAAGCATAGATTATTATAATAATACAAATTACGGCTTAATTGGTTGCAGAGGACTTGCCGGTTTAGGAGATTTTGAGTGTATACCGGGGCCAGGAGTTAAAAACCCAAGAGGAATTAGAGAAGTTACAGATTTTATGATAGCCTATCATACAATGCCAAATTACATACACGAAATTTTCGAGTATCAAACTGAAATTGCACTTAAAAACGCAAAATTAATGCACGAAGCAACAGGGGATAGATTGCAGGTAATGCAAATTTCAGGTACAGATTTTGGCACACAAAACGGGCCGTATATGTCTTTAGATATTTACAGAGAATTTTACAAACCATACCACAAAAAAATATGTGATTGGGTGCATAAAAACACTAAATGGAAAACGTTTTTCCACACGTGTGGCGCAGTAAGCGAATTTTTACAAGATTTTAACGAGGCAGGCGTTGATATATTAAACCCTGTACAATGTTCAGCAAAAGGAATGGACCCTGAATTTTTGAAAAAAGAGTGGGGAGATAAATTTGTTTT
>CAYJDK010000002.1:27051-31390 GCA_964368905.1 uncultured Bacteroides sp. | reverse complement strand
CTTGGTAAAACATTAATTGGTGGATAAATACTTTGTTGGTCAAGGTATCTGTCAAGCACTATTTGGCCCTCTGTAATGTATCCGGTAAGGTCCGGTATCGGGTGCGTAATATCGTCGTTTGGCATTGTTAAAATAGGTATTTGCGTAACACTTCCACTGCGCCCTTTAATAACGCCTGCTCTCTCGTAAAGGCTTGCTAAGTCAGAATACAAATATCCCGGATACCCTTTTCTTCCCGGTATCTCTCCTTTACTTGAAGAAAACTCGCGCAATGCTTCTGCGTAACTTGTCATGTCTGTCATTACAACCAATATGTGCATACCAAGCTCATAGGCCAAATATTCGGCTGCCGTTAATGCACATCTCGGTGTTAAAATACGCTCTACAATTGGGTCGCTTGACAAATTTAAAAACATTATAACACGTGAAAGCGCACCGCTTTTTTCAAAGCTGCTACGAAAATACTCCGCCACGTCTTTTGTAACTCCCATTGCACAAAAAACAACGGCAAATTTTACACCTTCTTCTTCGCTAATTTTTGCCTGGCGCACAATTTGCGCTGCAAGTTTGTTATGGCTCATTCCACTGCCTGAAAATATAGGTAGTTTCTGTCCTCTTATCAATGTTACTAGCGTGTCTATAGAAGAAATGCCTGTTCTTATATAATTGCGCGGATAATTACGGCTAACCGGGTTAATAGCAGCTCCGTTTATGTCGTCGTACCTCTCAGGGTACACATCACCAAGCCCATCAATTGGCATTCCTGCACCATTAAATATTCTACCCACAATTTCTGCACCTACCGGCAATTGCATAGGGCGGCCTGTAAAATGCACGCTTGTTTTGTCTAAAGATAACCCACTTGTGCCATCAAAAACTTGTATAACGGCTTTATCTCCTTCAAGTGCAACAACACGGCCAATTCTCATGCCATGCTCGGTTTTTAGCTCTACCATTTCTTCAAAACTTACATCTTTAACGCCCTCTACTGCTACCAAGGGCCCATCAATGTTAGACAAACCCAAATATTCTAACGCCATGCTGCTCACTCCTTTTGTAAATAACCTGCACTTTTTTTGCAAAAATATATGCACCAAATTTATACATTCTTATACCGTTTCTTTTTAATTTTTCATTATTTCAAATATATAAAATTTATATTTTCTTTGCAAATTCATTTTCAAGTTCTGTGCAAATATCATCCATTTCTTTCATATATTCGCCAAACATCTCAGGTTTATCGTTAGGTATTTCGTACTTAACTTTTATTATTTTTGTAAAAAGTCCTTTTTCGCTCATTGCGCTAACAGGTATGCCATTTGCCACTGCTTGCAGTGCTTTATCATACATATGCATAATAGCCTGCATCATCCATCTTTGTTTATCAAGCGGAACGTATGTGTCGTTTTCAACAAAAGCATTTTGTTGTAAAAAGCCTGTGCGTATAACGTGCGCCGTTTCAATAACAATTTTTTGTGCATCAGGCAAAACATCGCTACCTATTAATTTTACTATTTCCATAAGCTTGTTTTCTTCGCTTAGCAAGCTTAACATTCTCTTGCGCAATTCGCAAAATTCTTTTCCTAGGTTTTCAATATAGTATGAATCAAGGTCCTCGTAATACTCGCTGTAACTATTTGTCCAATTTATTGCAGGGTAATGGCGTGCATATGCCAAGGCTTTGTCTAGCGCTAAAAAGCAGCGCACAAAACGCTTTGTATTTTGAGTTACCGGTTCTGAAAAATCACTACCCTGTGGCGAAACTGCCCCTATTAACGACACACTGCCGTCTTGCCCGCCAAGTGTTTGCACACAGCCTGCACGCTCGTAAAAAGCCGAAAGCCTACTTGGCAAATAAGCAGGAAAGCCTTCTTCTGCCGGCATTTCTTCAAGTCTACCGCTTATTTCTCTAAGTGCCTCTGCCCATCTTGATGTAGAGTCTGCCATCATTGCAACATCGTAACCCATGTCGCGATAATATTCAGCAAGCGTAACACCTGTATAAACGCTTGCCTCACGTGCCGCAACAGGCATATTGCTTGTGTTAGCAATTAATACCGTGCGTTCCATCATCATTTTTCCGTTTTTAGGGTCTTCTAATTTTTTAAATTCTTCTAAAACGTCTGTCATTTCATTGCCACGCTCGCCACAGCCAACATACACAATAATATCGGCATCACACCACTTTGCAAGCTGGTGCTGTGTCATTGTTTTGCCTGTGCCAAACCCGCCCGGTATTGCTGCTGCGCCACCTTTTGCTATTGGAAAAAGCGAATCTATTACACGTTGGCCTGTTATAAGCGGTATGCTTATTGGTTTTCTGTCTTTAACCGGGCGTGGTGTACGTATTGGCCATTTTTGCGCAAGGCAAATTTCACACACGTCTCCAATATTAGTTTTTATTTTTACAATTGGCTGTGTTACGTTATATTTTCCGTTTTCGGCAACCCAAACAACACTGCCGCTAATGTTTGGCGGCACCATGCTTTTGTGCGTAATTATACTTGTTTCAGGGCATGTTGCTATAATATCACCTTGCTTTAAAGCATCTCCTAATTTACAAGTAACCGTAACATCCCACAATTTTTCTTTGTCTAAGCTGTCTGCGCGCACACCTGTTGATATAAACGCACCTTCCCTTTGTGCAATAACACCTAGTGGGCGCTGCACACCGTCGTATATATTTGTAATAATCCCCGGGCCAAGCGTTGCGCTAAGCTGTGCCCCGCTGCCTTCAACCTTTTCTCCCACACAAAGCCCACTTGTATTTTCATATACTTGTATTGTTGTAAATTTTTCACTAACACGTATAACCTCGCCTATTAGTCCGGCATTACCTACAAACACCATTTCAAGCATTGCAAAATCTGTTGTATTGGCAACTGTAATAACAGGCCCGTTTATTGAATGTATAACATTATTTTTATTCATTATCAAGCCCCGTTTCCACAGTACTTATGTGCAAGTTGCAATTTTGTAAAAAACTATTTCGCTCTTCTTTAAGGCGCCTATCAATTGTTTCATCAAACAAAATACGGTTGCATTTTATTTTTACGCCACCTATTTTTATTGTTTTATCAATTTGTATTTCAATTAAAGGCAATATTTTTTTAATTTCATCAATTATTTTTTCATCGCTTTGTTTTATAAAAATAATTGCCTGCTCGCAAACACTTTCTAAATGTACTTTAATGCTGTTTAATACAAACTGAACATACTCTTCTTTTTTAGTAAACTGCAACAAGGTCTCTTCACACTCGGCAAACAAACCATTAACAAGCTGTTTTCTATACACTAATAGCTTCTTCATATTGTTTTGCCTTGCACCAGCAACTTTTCGGCGCAATGCCGCTTCAATTTCAGTTTTATGTGCAGCAACAACGTCCGCTTTGTCTTGTGCAAGCATTGCTTCGTACTTGTTTTTGCCCTCTTCTTTAGCTTTTTGTATTATGTCTTGCGCCTGCTCTGTTGCCGCCTCTATAACCGCTGCCTCAAAGCCGCTGCCGCCCGATACAATATTCTCGTAATCTTCGGGCATTTGCATGTTTTCATTTGCACCGCTATTATTCAATGCTTAACACCTCAAATCTTTATACCTACAACTTCGGATATATATTTTTTAATATTATCGCCCGGGTTTTGATTGCTGTGCCTGTCAGGCATTTCAACAATAAGCGGCGTTTTGTACTTTAGCTTATACTCAAAAACTGTGTCTTTACATAGCTCAACAAGTTTATCTGTAATTAAAATTAAACCAATATCCGGCTGTGCATATGCATCTTCAAGCGCTTTTTCAACCTCTTGAACCTCGTGCACAATAACACCACTAACTCCTACAAGTTGCATACCTGCAAGCGTGTCCACGTTATCGCTAATTAAAAAGTACTTCATAAATACGGCCATTCCTTTCCGCTACGCTGCAAGGTACAAAACAACCACAAAAGATGGTAATATTTGTGCCATGTTTTGTGGTTGTCAGGCTTGCCTGACAAGAAAAATGGTTTTTTAATATAGAAAGTTTAAAATTTATTTTTAAACCTTCTGCTGTTTTGTGTTTGCTTTTTGTTATAAATTAGATAATATTAAAATAGAAATTAACATGCCATATAATGCCATACCTTCGCTAAGCGCAACAAAAACTATTGATTTACCAAAAGTTTTTTCGTCTTCTGTTAATGCGCCAATTGCAGCAGGCGCGGCAGCTGCAACAGCTATGCCGGAGCCAACACCCGCAACGCCAACTGAAAGCGCGGCCGCAATATAACCAAGCCCTGCAGCATTAGCACTTGCGGCAATTGCTTCGGCCTCGGCTGTTTGTGCCTCTTGTGCAAAACCCACA
>CAYJDK010000002.1:25655-27041 GCA_964368905.1 uncultured Bacteroides sp. | reverse complement strand
CGCCATGACTAAAACTAAACGCATAATATTTTTTCTGTTTTTCATAAATTTCTCCAATCTTTTTTTGCTAATATAAAGCACCAATATTTAATTAAATTTTATATAAACAGTGAACTTTTTCACCGTTAAAGTTTCAAAAAAGTTTAAATTGCTATTATTTTGTTAGTTTTTTTCTTTACATATTTTAAGAGGTTCAAATGCAGTTCCGTTAGCGTTAAAGAACCTACTAAATATTTCATAAAACTCTAAACGTAAAACTTGTATAGCAACAAAAAGGCCCTCTATTGCTATAACAAATATGTTACCTAAAATATAAATAACAACTTGTATTGGCACATTTGTTGTAAGTGCCGCAAGAGTATGCACAACGCTCATCATGCCTGCGTGCACCAATATAAACCCGCCCACACGCAAAAAGCTCATGGAGTTTGAAGCAAAACTTAAAAGAACGTGGAATATCTCAAAAAATCCATTTAATAGCATTTCGCCTATGGTTTCGTGTGGTTTTTTACCTTTTAATAGTTCATTTAGCGGCTCGCTAAAATACATAATTAAAAAAGGTAGCCCAATACAAATTATATAAAACAAAATACTTCCTACAAACAAAATTTCAATGCCAAGCGCAATTTTAACAACAAGCGCTATAAGCGATAAATAAAACACAAGGCCTGCTACTCCGTTTGCAGAAAAAACACTTCCGATATAATCTTTACTGCGTATTTTTGCATAAATACCGGTTAACATTGCAGCGCTTATAACAAAAACACCTGCCGCAATAGACGCAACTAAAATGGTATTAATGTTATTTGGGTCCATTACAATAATAGGCAGTGCTGTAATGCCTAAAACATCGTGATAAAACACTTCCATTATATGTTCAAAACCAAATAAGCTGCCAAAAATAAAGCCAAAAATTATACTAAAAAAGCTGCATCTTGCCAAAATTCGCCCAACTTCAATATGCTTAACTTTATACATAAAAAAGTATCCAACAAGCCCTAATACAATGCCTTGTCCAATATCTCCAAACATGGCACCAAACAGTATTGCATACGTTATAGACACAAACACAGTTGGGTCTAGCTGCCCGTAAGACGGCAGCCCATACATTTTAACATAAAATTCAAACGGTTCGCTAAACTTATTATTTTTTAGTTTAACAGGTGGGCTTGCAACTTCAAAAACTTTAGCGTCATCATCATCCAGTAAAATTTTCAAATCGCCGCTTTTTGCTATTTCACCTTGTAATTGTGCAAGCATATCCTCGGGTACAAAACCGCTAATATAATAGCTTTGCTCTAACAAAACCACATATTTTCTCATGTCAAACATTTGTGATTCATAACTTAGCCAAGACACCATTTTTCTAAGTGTAATTATGTCTTG
>CAYJDK010000002.1:0-25645 GCA_964368905.1 uncultured Bacteroides sp. | reverse complement strand
TAAGCTCTGTTTCAAGTTCTGCTTGTTCTGCCATTAGCTTTACCAAAGCATCTTGCGGTGTGCCATGTACAAAGTCCGGCACCCACATACGCTCAAAATAAAGCGATGCCATTATAGCATCGACTTCGCCTGCGTAGTTTTCAGGAACTAAATACATGCCCCAGTAAAACTCGCCGTCAAAATCGTAATCGTTAAATGTAAACGGCTTGTTTGCGTAATAAGGTAATTTTGCAAAGCTGTCTTTAGGCAGGCGCCCAAACCTAACTTTTAAATACTTGCAGGCAAAAATTTCGTCCACATTTGTGTGCAAATTTGTAAGGTGGTGCAATTGATTAATAGTTTGCTCATATGTTGCAAGCCTTGCCTCTATTTCTGCTTTACGCGCACGCCTTTTTGCCACACTTTCTGAAAAAGCACCAACTATTTGTTTAATATCACTAAGTTTAAATTTGTCATCGCCGTGTGGTAAAAGTTCTGTTATTGCATCAATATCTTTTAGCAATCCCACTGTCTGAGACAAAACAGGCACAAATGCATTATCTGATACTTTGGCGGCTGCCTCGGATATGCTATTAGCATTGTCCGGGTGCAAACACTCAAGTTTTGTAAGCAATTCTAACGCTTTCCTTGCATCACTGCCGGAGCCGTAAATGTTTACATGTTTCATTTTAACCATACCCATTGGCTACACCTCCTAACTCTTTATTATTTACAATTTTAAAAAACTTTCAATTTTTTCCGGTGCAAGGCCGTACCTAACGCCTTCTACAACAGTTACAATATTGCTTCGCTCTATATCTGCAAAGCAAAGTAATGCCGCAAGCACCGTTTCGGGCACTATTGAAAAGCGCAGCAGTTTTATTGCTTTTTTGCGCAAAGCAATATGCGGAAGTACTCCTGTTTGGGTAAGCATATTACTGCCTTTTGGCCCATATGTTTTAACGGCTTTACTATTGTTATATATTTCCAAAAATTCATCCAAATCTTTACTGGCAGCAAGTTTTAAAATATCTTTTCTTTTTAAAACGCCATAATACGGTAAAAGAATTTGAGATAAATTTTTATAAGGATATAAATTATTATAAAACGCTTTTACCCTAAAAATTAAATCAATATTATATATTTCTGCCCTATAACAAAAGAGTTCTCTTGTTTGTATTGCCTCTTTTTTACTAAGGTCTTCTTCAATTTTTTTAAAAAGTATACTCGCATTTAACATAGTCAAAGCTTTCGTCTTTATTAGGCATTAGTGTATGCATTATTTTTTGGTATGGCGTACCAGCCAATAACAAGGCAATCTCTTCAAAGGTTTTTGCCTGTGCCAATTCAAAAAGCGGTAACTTTGTTTTATTTAATAAAAAACCAGGCATTTGTACTATATACTGCTCTGAAAATCCAACACCCATAAGGCGTAATTTTTGCAAAATTTCGTCTATTTCACATCTAACAATAAAAAACGCACCAAAACGCCCTTGTTTAAAACAATACCGCATTAATTTTTCATACTTATAAAACAAATCTTTGCTTAAGGCTTGTTCTATTTGTTCACGGTGAGGGTTTGTTTGTGATATCCCACCAAGTGTTTTTGAAAAATAAGGATGACTTTGTAGCGTGGCAACAACTTCAAGCACCGTGCGCCTACGTGTGAGTGCTTTGTATTCTTCTTGTGTAAAACATTGTGCAGCCATATGTTTTGCTTTTGGCACCATAGCAAGTGCCGCCATATTTTTTATCATAGCTGCATTTCTCCTTACACAATTATTGTTAATTTGTTATATTTTTATATTATTTAGCATATAATTTTATAGCGCAATAATATTACTAATAAATTTTTAAATTAAAACTGTATTTTTATAAAAGTTATTTTAAAACTGCCTTTATAATATCGTTTTCCCAATTATCAATGCCTGCGTTAAAAACCTCGTCCATCTTATGTTTTGCATTAATGTACTCATTATCGGCACGCGACATTTCAATTTTTTCTTTATCTTGTATTCTCTCATCTTGGCTTGCCATTTTTTTCATCTGTGCTTGTTTTCTAAGCTCCATGTCTTTGTCTGCTTCTTCAATATATTTATTAATTATCTGCTCACGTTCTTTTTGGGCCATTTCTATAATTCTACGTGCCTTTTTATCGGCTTGAATTATTTTATCCATAAAAATTTCCATAAAAACTCCGTTTCGCTTTAAATGTAATTTTGTTGCAAAATTTAATAAGTTTTATACTAAACCATATGCTTTTATTGTAAAGAAATTAAATTAATATTCTACATTTCATGTTACAACTTTGGCACAAATAAAACAAGTGTAAATTGTACAAAAAGTTATTGACATTTTACTATTTATTATGCTAAAAATGTATAAATTTAACAAAATCTGCACATATTTTGCGTCAAGTTGCTTAAACTCCATTAACTACATTTTGGCCATTTCCGCTTAAATAACTTTTTAAGTTATCTGCAACAATATTTGCTAAACGGTCTAGCGCCTCCGGTGTGGCCCAAGCAATATGCGGTGTTAAAATTACATTTGGCATATTTAATAGCTCATTTTGCTCACAAATTGGCTCTTTTGAAACAACATCTGCGGCAAACGCGCTTACCTTGCCTGCTTTAAGGGCTTTTATTAACGCAGGTTCATCAATAAGTGCCCCGCGTGAAGTATTAATTATTCTTACACCCTCTTTACACAACGAAAGCGTTTTTTCGTTTATCATGTTTTTTGTGCTTTCTGTTGCAGGGCAGTGTAGGCTAATAATATCGCTTTCGCTTAACAATGTTTCAAGCGGTAAAAACTCAACGCTTAAATTTTCGTACTCGCTGCGTAAAGTTCTTGTGTGGCATATAACACGCATACCAAATGCGTTTGCAATAGTGGCAACTTGCTTTGCTATGTTGCCAAAACCTATTAAACCTATTGTTTTACCAAAAAGTTCTTGGTGTTTTATTATTTGTGCACTTTCAGGTATGTCAATTTGCCAATGTCCTGCCCTAACGCTTTTATCGTATCTTCCTGCACTGTGGCATAGCTCTAAAATAAGTGCAAATGCCATTTGTGCAACGCTGTTTGTTGAGTATCCCGGCACATTTGCAACAGGTATATTATGGTTTTTACACGCAACAATATCAAGTGTATCATAACCCGTTGCGGTTATTCCTATCCATTTTAAATCTTTACACGCATTTAAAACTTCTTCGTTAATATTAACTTTATTAACTATTGCAATTTGTGCGCCCTGTAGCCTTTCTATTACTTTGTCTTTAGGTGTTCGCCCATAAACAACAAGCTCGTCCACCAAATTTTTAACGCAAGACCAATTAATATCGTTTTCATTAATAGCATAACTTTCTAAAATAACAGCTTTTAACAATGTTAACACTCCTTGTTTTTTAAAACTTTTTCTAATGTTATATTTTTTAATGTTTCACTCGTTGCACAATATCCTTTATCAAGGTACCTTGAAAGTGCAAGACTATCATTCATATTTATAATTATACTATTTTTTTCATCTGTTTGTATATGTGCTTTTGATAAAAAAATATAATTTATTCTTAAATGCAAAAGCGGGCGCATTGCAACTAGTACCATATCGTTTTTCAAGCATGTACAAGCGTACTCTAACCCTGTTTTTGCCGGTATAATCATTGAGTAGTTTTCTCCGTGGAATTTACCGGCAATGCGGCAATTTAAAAAATTTAACAAATATTTAAGCGCAACATTATTGCCTGCAACAGGCATAAGTGTTATGTTTGTGTTAAACGGTATATCTTGTGTTTTTGCCATTTCTATTAAAGGCAGCTTTGTTTGCAATGTACAAATGCCGCCACAAGTAATTATTTTATTTTTATAAACACAAGCCCATATTTCGCCTTTTTCAAGCACCCTTAACAATGCGCCTTCTTTAAGCCAAATAGCATCTCTTCCTTGTTTTTTATATAAAAACTCTATTTCCTGCAAATCTTGTTTTATAACTCTTCTAATTATAATATTGTCATCTACGCTAATTTTATTATACATATAATCACCCCGTACAAATATATACGAAATAATTACTTAAAATAGACATTTTAAATTATATATTGTATACTGTAATTAAAGCCTACTAAAAACCTTAATTAATACAAATTAAAACCAGCTTTTTATGGTTTTGCATTATTACTTTTAATTTGTTTGGCAAGCATTACTAAATACGCAAAAAACATTATAACAGCACTTTAATGTAAATTAACTTAATTTAGAAAGGGACCAACAAAATGAAATAGCAACGCCAAATGATTAAAAAAATTTTTGTTGCCACAATTTTAATATTACTTAGTGCTGTTTTAACAATATTTATTAAAGAAGCACTAGACACAAGAGACCCTGAATCTGCATTGCCAATTATTACAATTACGCAAGACGGCATTCCTTTATTAGAACAAAACGTATACCGCGCAGGATATGACTGGAGCTTTTTTACAACGGTAGAACGTTGGCAAGCACCAAGCCTTGTTCCGGAAGATTTGCCAATTATACCACAAGAGATACTGCCCGGTGCAAAGTTTGAAATTAGTTTTTCAAGCACACCCACAGAGATTGCTATCTGGCGTGCTACAGGTAGATATTCAACTGACTTTTCTGTTATAGAAACACAAAACGAGGGTAATTTTATAGCACCGTTAACCACTGGAGAATATTTATACAGAGTTGAGGCAAGTTGGGGAACAAGAGGTAGCATACAGTACTTTTTTGCACTGTCTGTAGTTTAATTAAAACACACCACTGCATAATTTAAACCAGATAGCATTAATGCTATCTGGTTTTTTGTTACTCATTTTATAAACTTAAATAAGTTTCATAAATTTGCAAAAATTCCTCGTACGTATAAATACTGTTTAAAACACTGCACAACGCCTTTTTTGAAAGTCTCGGCGGTAAATTAATATGCTTTAAAAATTCATGCCTTTTTGCCATGCTCTCATTAGTACCCGATAGCCCCAACTCATATAAAAGTGTATAATTTATTTGCTTTTCTCCTGTTTTAGCTCCTTTTTGTGTGCAAACACTTTTAAGCACATTTAATATAACTTCATCGTTTATACCCTCAACTCCTAAAAGCCCTTCTTTAGATGACTTTTGTTTGCGCTGTTCTTTGCCTTTTTGTGCAGGTATATATGCATGCTTAACATTAAGGCCACTTGCAAATTTATCAATATAATTTCTTATTTTAAAACCTGCCGCATCAGAATCTGTAAGAACGATAATTCCGCTTTGTTTTCCCATTTTTAATATTAACTGTTTTGTTTCCTCGCTTGTAAAAATAGAAAACCCACTTGTTTGCACAATTAATGTATCAACAATATTTGCAAGCTTAATTGCATCGTATTTACCCTCTACCACTATTATTTCTTTTATTCTTAACTTACTCATTTAACAGCACCTACATTTGCAACTTCAAACAGCGCACACAATAGCAATACTTTTTTATCTGCCGGTGTGCTTTTTAATTTTTCATCTAGGCTGCAAAGTATGTTTAAAATAATCTCAAGTTGCTCTTTTGTATAATAAGCCGAAGTTTCCTTTGCCTTTTTTAACCTGTAATCACTGCCTTTATATGCAAAATCTTTAAAAACTATTGAATAATCTTTTTTTTGCATTAATCCCATTTTTACCCTATATATGTCAATAAAAGAACTGCACATTGCCCCTGTTATTTGTATTTCGTCGTTTTGTAAATCAAATAGCTCTTTTAGTTTATTTACGGCTTGCGGTAACCTGCGTGTTGTAACAAAACGCACCATGTCAAACACATTTGCCTGTATGTTATTTGTGCTCATTTTATTAATAATATCGCGTGTTATCTCCTTATATTCAACTGCAGCGGCCAGTTTTGCCACCTCGTTTTCTATAAGTGCATAATCTGTTAAAAGCCTTTCAACTATAATGGCAGCATTACCTTGTGAAAGCTGCGCACCAAGTGTTTTTGCCCTGCTTATTGCAAACACCTGTGCACTTTGTAACGTAGGTTTTTTTAAATTTGCTAATAGCCCTATTTCTAATACGGCATCTTGCAAAATTTTTGCCTTTTTTGTTGTGAGTGCCTTTTCCTCTTTAATTATACAAGACATAATAATAATAGAATTATCTACATTTTGTATAACGTCTGCAAGCTCTTTTGCATCTTTATCTGTTAATGCAGCAATGTCAATTTCTGTAATATTTACAATGCGTTTTGTTCCAAAAAAAGAAATAACACCTGTTGCGGCTATAATTTCCTCAATGTCTATTTTAGGGCCCTGAATTATTGTTACGTCTTTATCGCTTTGTTTTAAAAGCGCATTTATTGTTTTTTTTGCATAACTTTGCAACAAGTATCTCTCTGTGGAAAAATAACAAAAAACCGCATAGTTCTCTACAGTCTTAAGTGCATTATTTAAGCTTGTTTCATTTGTAATCAATTCGTTTTGCACCCCATTTTATATTATCGGTTTTTGTCTCTACCATTAAAGTATCAATATCGTAAATAAGTTTTGCATTACCTTCATAATTTAAAAGCCAATCAGGTGTATCTTGCGGCAACCATATCTCGTTGCACTCAAGGTTTTGCGCTTCTCCTGCTCCCGCAATAAAAACATCGCACTCATCATACGCCGCCATATCTACGTCTCCGTAAGATATTCCTGCGCTAAAGCCATTTATTAAAATATTTGCATAATTACCATTTTGTTGGTGACACACATCAATATAAACATCATCAAAAGCATTAATCGTTACACTATTTACTAAATTGTTTGCACTTATATATTCTTTTGCAAAAAGCTCCTTTTTAATTTCATCTTCATCAAAAGATTTTCGCAAATCCACAACAACATCAACATTTGTTCGATTATATTGTTCTAGCACATTTTTAACATGTGCTATGTTAGTGCTGCGGCCGCTAAAAACTGCAGCCGTACTAAAATTATGCATAATTACAACTGCTGTCTCACTGTTTGACCCTGCCCGCACAATTTTAACTACATTTTTATCTATATAAAAATATAACATTCCGCATAGTAAAATAAAAAGTGCTGTGCATGCAAACATTTTACTTTGCTTAAATTTGTTTTTATATGCAACAAAACACAAGGTTATTGCGCCTACAATACATATAACAGCACTTATGCCTGTTATGTAAACCACGGCACCGGGTATATTGCCAAAAAACGCAGCAATTGCAACAAGAACACGTGCATTAACACTTGCAAACAAACCAAAAAGCAAGCCTATTGGTTTAAGCAAAGGAATATTGCTTAGTACACTAAAAACCATGCCCCCAACAGTTACAAACGGAACAATTGGCGCCGCAATTACATTGGCAAGTACACTAAAAATTGAAACACCAATACCAAAACTTACAAGTACAGGCAAAGTTGCAACTGTTGCACCAATTGGCACAAGTAAGCTGTCTGCGGTAAAAAGCGAGTATTCGCTTGTAAAATTTTCTTGTTGTTTTAAAAGCCGCTTAAACCTTATATGTGTTGACGCAAGCAAAACACCTACTGTTGCCGAAAACGACAATAACGTGCCTAAATCCACACAGGCATAAGGGTTTTGTGCACATATTAAAAACGCTGTTATTCCAAGCGAGGTAAACACATCACTTTTGCGGCAAATAAGGCGTGCTGAGTAAAAAAGCGTAATTAAAAGAAGCGCCCTTAAAGAAGAAGCCGTAAAACCTGTTACCATAGTAAACATAAGCGCCGCTAAAAGCGCAAAAATTGCCGCTATCCTACTTTTTGTAAAAACATTGCATAATGAAAATGCAAGAGTTGCAACTATTCCTATATGCATACCGGAAACAACAAGCACGTGTGACATGCCTGCATTTGTAAAGTCTTGTTTTATGTCATCGTTTAAAAGCTCGCTACTACCAAGTGCCATTGTGCTAATAACGCCTGCAATTTCATTAGGAACATATTTAAATATGTTCTGTGTTAGCTCTTTTTGCAAAACGTGTGCTTTATACCACAAGCTTTGTGTTTTTCCTATGTATTCAACATTTTCAACATCGCTAATTTCTAAAAATATTTTATCAGGATAATTATAAGCTTTATCTACATCTTCAATTTTATTTATTGTGCCATTAAAATACAATACATCGCCTATATTAACACCCGGTAAAAGTGCACGTGCATTAAATGTTTTTTTAATTTTTGTGTTAGTGCCTTGTTTATGCTCAACAATAATATGTGCGTTCATATTATCAGAATTATAACCGGCAGATACTTTATACACAGTAGCCGTAAAATTACCCGTTTGTCCGCTTAATCCTAAAAGCGGATTTATAACATAGTTTGTATAAAATGTAAAAATAATAAGCACCGCAAAACACGCAAGCGTGGCAACACTTGCGGTGCCTTTAAGTTCAATTTTAATTACAAAAAATATTATGCTAATTATTAATAATGCAACGCAAATACCTATAAGCACATATTTTGTAACAAAAATTGCTATTATTTGAAAAATAAAATAATAAAGGCCAAATGCCGCAATAGGCCTTTTCATAAACTAATCTGCGAAAAACAGCGGTAATTTTTCAAGATATAAAATATCATCTCTGTCCGCCGCTTCGCCCTCTGCTAAAACTGCCGCTTTGCAAACAACTTTGCCTTTGCTATGGTTAACAAGGTGTTCAAGCGCTAAAAGGCTACCGCCCGTGCTTATAACATCGTCTACTATTAATATGCGCTTGTTGTCCATATAATCAAGGTCTTGTTTATCTATAACAAGTGTCTGTTTGCCTTGAGTTGTTATAGACTCATCTTCTACAATAACCGGGTTTTGCATATACCCTTTAACGCCTTTTCTTGCAGGTATATATTTTTTTCCGCTAATGCGAGACATTTCATAGGCAAGTGGTATGCCTTTAGATTCTGCCGTTACAATAACATCAAAATCCGGCACTTTTAAAAGCAAAGCTTTTGCACAAGCTTCTGTAAGCTCAACATCGCTAAACATAACAAATGCCGCAATGTAAAGCTTATCATTAATTGGGCAAATTGGCAGTTCTCTCACAACTCCTGCAACATGCAATGTATAAGATTTTTGCATATAAATTCTCCTTTTAATTATTAAAAATTTTTAATTTATTTTTTGTGTTTTATTAACCCGGCGGCCATGCAAGTGCACGTTTTGCCAAAACATGAAAGTGTAAATGGTTAACGCTTTGTCCGCCGTCTTTTCCACAGTTAGTAACAATTCTATATCCGTTATCAAGTTCAAGCTCTTTTGCAATATCGGCTATTTTAACAAATATGCGGCCTATTACTTCGCTGTTTTCGTTTTGTAGGTGGTGCACACTTTGTATGTGCTGTTTTGGTATTACAAGAAAATGCACAGGTGCCTTTGGGTCAATGTCATAAAACGCTAGCATATGCTCGTCTTCATATATTTTATTTGTGCCAATTTGCCCTGCTACCATTTTACAAAAAATGCAATCATTTTCAACCATTCTAACACTCCGTCCTGTTTAAAATTAATATCTTTTAATCTACAGCCATGTTTTCTAAAATGTTTTCAACTGCGTTCAGTGCTTCGTCTATTTTTGTTTTATCCTTAATTCCTGCCATTGCAAATTCTTGTTTTCCGCCGCCGTTGCCGCCGGCAATTGCCGCTATCTCTTTAACTAATTTGCCTGCCGTTACGCCTTTTTTAATAACATTGTCTCCACATGCAACACAAAGAGTAAACTTATCTTCTTCGCCACCTATAACGGCAATAACACCATTTGGCGCTTTGTCTCTTGTTTTATCGCAAATGCTGCGCAAGGCTTGTGTAGCAGTTCCGGACAAAAATGCAGTAAATATTTTAATGCCTTTTACAGATTTTGCACTCTCAAATATTCCTTTTACTTTGCCATCTGCTATTTCGGCTTTCAAGTCGTTAATTTCTTTTTGTGCTGTTTTTAACTCTTCTGTTAATGCTTCGGCCTTTTGTGGCAATTCGCTTAAATTAGAAACTTTAAGCATGCCTGCCGTTTTAGCAACAATGTCGCTTTTTTCATCAAGTAATTTTAACACACCATAAGCCGTGGTAGCCTCTATACGCCTTATGCCTGCCGCTACAGAAGACTCCGACAATATTTTATAACACCCTATATGAGAAGTGTTTTCAACATGTGTGCCGCCGCAAAATTCAACAGACCACCCGCTTGTGTCAACAACGCGTACAATGTCTGCATATTTTTCTCCAAATAAAGCAAGAGCGCCCATTTGTTTTGCATTTTCTTGTGTTGTTTCAGTAATTGTTACCGGCAATGCAGACAGTATTTTCTCATTAATCAAGTTTTCCACTTTTTTTAGCTCTTCACTTGTTACTGCACTAAAATGTGTAAAGTCAAACCTCATTCTCTCATCGTCTACATAAGAGCCAGCCTGGTGTACGTGTGTGCCAAGCACTTCTCTAAGTGCTTTTTGCAACAAATGTGCAGACGTATGATTGCGCATTATAGCACTGCGACGCTCTTTATCAACAATTGCAGTAACTTCATCGCCTTTGCTTATAATGCCGCTAACAAGTTTACATGTGTGCACAAAATAACCTTTAGGTGTTTTTTTGCACGACAATACGTTTAATTTTGCGCCTTTAGTTGTTGTTATTGTGCCTGTATCCGCAACTTGTCCGCCACTTTCTGCATAAAACGGTGTTTTTTGCAACAACAGCAAAATATTTTTATCTTTTGCATTGTCTGCTCCTGCGGCTTGCAGTAGTTCCTCGCCGTCTGACACAGCAAGTACAACGGTTGTGTTTTCTAGTATATCATAGCCTACAAATTCTGTTATACCGCAATCAACTTCGTTAAACAAATCTGCCTCCCAGCCGGAGATATCACGGCTTGCCCTGTCTTTTCTGGCGGCATCTTGTTGTTTTTTCAGTTCTACTTTAAAGGCAGGCTCATCAATTAATACGTTATTTTCCTCTGCTATTTCTTTAGTTAAATCTAACGGGAAACCAAACGTGTCGTGCAATTTAAATACGTCTTCGCCGCTTAAAACAGCTTTTTTATCGCTTGAGTTGTTTTCAAGTGCTTTGTTAATTAGCTCTGTTAAAATACCAAGCCCTTGGTCAATTGTTTTTAAAAAGCGTTCTTCTTCGGCAAAAATAACTTTTTTAATGTAGTCTGCGTTTTCCTCAAGTTGAGGATACGCACTTGCATTTTCTTTAATTACTGTGTTACATAAATCTTGTAAAAACGGTTTTTGTACACCAAGCATACGGCCGTGCCTTGCTGCCCTGCGCAACAATCGGCGTAAAACATATCCTCTTGCCTCGTTGCTTGGCAAAACTCCGTCGCTTACCATAAACACGGTAGAACGAATATGGTCTGTTATAACACGTATTGAAATATCTGTTAACTCATTTTCGCCATATTTCTTTTGTGTTATACGCTCAACATGTTTTAAAATATTGTTAACTGTGTCTACCTCAAACAAGTTGCCCACATTTTGCATTACGCACGCTAGGCGTTCAAGCCCCATTCCTGTGTCTATATTTGGTTTTTCAAGCAACTCGTAATTTCCTGCACCATCAGAGTTAAATTGTGTAAACACTAGGTTCCACACTTCCATATACCTATCGCAATCGCAACCAACTTTGCAATCACTTTTGCCACAACCGTGTTCTTTTCCTCTGTCAAAATAAATTTCGCTACATGGTCCGCACGGGCCTGTACCATGTTCCCAAAAGTTATCCTCTTTGCCAAAACGCACCATGTGCTCCGGCTCAACGTTTTGCTCTTTTGTCCAAATATCATATGCTTCATCGTCTTCTAAATAAACCGAAACATAAAGTTTTTCTTTGGGTATATTTAAAACTTTAGTAAAAAATTCCCAAGCCCAATCAATACTTTCTTTTTTAAAATAATCTTGAAAACTAAAGTTGCCAAGCATCTCAAAGTAAGTTCCGTGGCGTGCAGTTATTCCAACACGTTCAATATCCGGTGTTCTAATACATTTTTGGCATGTTGCAACACGGTTACGCGGCGGTTCTTCTTGCCCTAAAAACCATTTTTTCATTGGTGCCATGCCAGAGTTTATTAAAAGCAAGCTATTATCGTTGTTTGGCACAAGCGGAAAGCTATCTAGCCTTAAATGCCCTTTACCTTCAAAAAAAGTTAAATACTTTTCTCTTAATTCATTTAATCCTGTCCACTGCATTATAATTCTCCTCAAATTAATTATTTACGTTTTAAAAAAAAATAAACCTCCGCCCTTGTAAACAAGGGACGAAGGCAAAAATCTCCGTGGTACCACCCAAATTGTGCAATAAAAATTACACCGCTTTAGCTTGCATTAACGCAGCAAATACGCCCGCTCATTAAAACGGGGGCTCACGGGTGGCAAATGGCATAACATGATAAAAATGTTTCAGCTCAACATATAAAAATTATATATTGCATTTTCTCTCTGCTATCAAGTAAAAAGCCAATGGGCCCGATCTTTGCCTTTTTCACTATATGTTATTAATTATATATATTTATAAGAAATTGTCAATATTTTAAGGCAATATTGTTTTATAATTTGTTGCACTTTTTCTTTTATTATGGTAAAGTAATAAAGTAAGCTATCATAATATAATATATGTAATTAAACAAATTATTTTTTGCACTTTATTAAAACACACTAATTAAATTAAAATGTTTTTAATATGCTTAACAAATAACAAACGGTTATACGCATTATTTTATACACGCAAACGCTAGCTATACACAATATGTTTTTTGAAAGGAAGTTTTAAACACATGGCAAACAACAATTACAATTTAAAAAACGAAAAAACAGATACACTGTTTAAAGCTATACTTAGTTTAAAAACGGTAGACGAGTGTTACATGTTTTTTGAAGACTTGTGTACAGTTAAAGAAATAGCAGACATGACACAGCGAATTGAAGCTGCACAAATGTTGTTAGATGGGCAAACTTATGACCAAATTGTAAAAAATGTTGAAATAAGCACTGCAACAATAAGCAGAATTAACAGGTGCATTCAATATGGTAGTGGCGGGTACAAAAAAGTGCTTAATAATATAAAATAGCGCAGCTATCTTAATTAATTATAACAATTATGGTTAAATATGTTTTAACAAAGAGTTAGTATATAAATAATAATTGCAGCATACGTTATTAAATACTGTTTGTGCATTGCTAAAGCCACAAAACTTTTTACCAAAGCAAGTTAAAAATAGCTTTTATGTGTTTTTAATACTATTTTAAATTTGTTAAGCATGCAGTAAGCAAAAATGTGCACAAATAGTAACTTACTTATAAAAAAACAAACTACCACTATCAAAAATTGATAGTGGTAGTTTTACAAATTTATTTTTTCACATCTTTTATAGCATCTTGCACTACCCTAAAATCTGCATTTGTCTTGTACAAATGTTCTGCTATTGCCTGCATTAGCAAGTAATCTTCTTCTGAATCTATATCAATAACACCGGTATCCATCATTTCATACATACCACATTTACCGTCCCACACAAAACCTGTTGTGTTATGTGCTAAAAAATCGCGCTCAAATACATAAATAGATGCATTAATATCATAAACAGGCGGAGTTTGTTGGCGCGCTGTGTTATGGTGCTCTATAACTTTTTCAAGCCTATTGCCAACTTTTTTACCCATGTTCATATATGGTGTGCGTCGGCTTGGCGTTACAGAAAAAATTAAATCAAGTTCTTTGTCGTTTACTTTAACTTCATATGCGCCGTTAATATCATTTTCTGCGCGTAAAGGGCTTGTAATATCAAGGTCAATAACATAATCATAAACAATGTTATTAAGTTTTTCCATGCGTTCTAAACTATTTTGGTAAACAGGCATTTTGGGCACAACATCACCGCAAAGCTCCTCTGGGCGTTCCAGCACTGCAATGTCATTACAATACTGCTTTACAACTTCTACAAGCAAAGTGCTGTCTGTGTTAAGGCACATGTCAATTTTAACGTCTTTACGCTTGTTTATAAACATTTTTGCCGCTGCCAAACTATAATGGCTTAACGGATAACCCGCAAACATTTTTAAGTTTTTGTTTTTAAATCCTTTGCTTCCGGCTCTTCCACAAATTGTTATAAGTACTTTTTTCATAAATATACCATTCCTTTCCGCTACACTTCAAGGCACAAAAAAAACCTTAAAAACGGTTATGCTTGTGCCTTGTTTTTAATATATTAACAATTATTTAATATGCCCTGTGTAAGGTTTAACACTTGTAGTGCGTGTTTTGGCGTATTTGTACTTTCAATTTCATCACCCAAAACATAATTAATAAAATATTCTGTCTCTTTTAAATATCTCTCATTTACTTCTTCTTCAAAATTTAAAACTGTATTGTCTTGCAGCGTTAATGTGCATTTTCCAAAATCTGCAATTACTGTGCCTTCTTTACAATAAAGCTCTATACTGCGTTTATATTCTCGCCCAAAATAATCTAAATGTACCTCGCACAATAAATTTTTGTACTGTGCTATATATACAGATATATCGTCTGAATCAATTTCAAGGTGGCTATATTTGCCTTTAAAATTATGCAATTTTAAAGGCATACCAAACAAGTTATATAAGTAATCCCACTCGTGTATAAGGTCAATTGTAACACCGCCACCCATGTTTTTATTAGCAGAATACGTTGTGCGGTAATCTACACCTTTACGCCATTGTGGCAAATAAGATGAGCAAATTACACGTGCACTGTAAACTTTAAGTGCCGGTAATATTTCTTCTAACTTTAACATAGTTTTGCAATACCGCATTGGGGCGGCAACATAAGCTTTTTGCCAATTGTGCATACATGCGTTTAAATCATAATCAGCAATATCAAAAATAGGCTTTTCTATAAACCATGCGTTTGTTTTATCTTTTAAAACTTTCATACAATCGTAATGCATGCTTGTTGGGTTTGTAATATAAATTGCATCGTAGTTGCTAAGTTTTTCAATATCGTTAAACGTGTATTCATTTTGCAATAAGTCTTTAATTTCTTGCTCTATTACTTTTGGTGCATTGTTATCACTTGTAAAACGCAGTGCGTGGGCGCAAATGTCTACTCCCATTTTGTTTGCCACATTATGCAAATTTTTTAGGTGCCTTGTGCCTATACTACCAAGCCCTACAAAAAGCACTTTAATTTTTTTATTGTTAGCACACATAATTAAAGTCCTTTCGTTTTTTGTGCTTCGCTTTCAATTTTTTCTATTAATTCAATTACTTTTTCGTCTTTTTCAAAAGACCATAACGGTGTTTTATTTAAACATAAAACATCAAAAAAGTTAAGTATTTCATCAACATAAGCGTTTTCTACTATATTATCGCTATATTTTGTGTTATGCTCTACATTATTGTATGTGTTAATTTGCACATTTTGTTTGCTTTGTGTATCGTACTTAAAAAGCCAGCTTGGGTTTCCGTGCCAAAATATATGCAAGCCCTCGCCAAACATCTCAAAATTACGCACAGCTTTAGGGCTTACAACGTCTGCCGCCAAAAAGCCTTTAGTGCCGTTTGCGTGCCTTAATATTACGTAATATGTGTCATCATAATCAATTTCAAGCGATGAAAGCTTATCACTTTGTGCATTTACGCTAACAACTTGCCCAAATGTTTCTGTTAACCATGGTAAATCTATGCCAAAAATTTCTCTAACTCCAGACGTGCGTTTATCTCCCACAAAAAAGTTTTTATAACTTTCCCATGGGTGCCAGTCCGGCAAATATTGCCCAATATGATATATGTAATTTAGCGGCCCGTTAAAATCATCAACACTACTTTTAATGTATTGAATTTCTTTTCTGTAAAGCATTGTATTACTTAAAAATAAGTGCAATTTTTTTTGTGCCGCTTTATTTATAAGCTCTGAATAATTTGTTGAAACAAGGTTTAGCTCTGTAAAAACATGCAAATTCGCATCTAATAAATCGTTAATAATTGCGGCATGCGTAATTGGCGCTGTGCAAACAAAAGCGGCAGAGTATTCTTCCTTACTCACTGCCTCTTGTATACTGCTAAATGTTACAATACCAAGCTTTTCGGCATCTTCTCTTCTTTGTTTTGTCATGTCTACACCATAAACGCAAATGTTTTTGTCTATGCCATTAATAAGCCTTGCCCTGCGTTTACCCATGCTACCAAGCCCTATAATAAGCACATTTTTTATTTTAGTTGTATTATTCATGGTATTAGTCATGTCATTCTCCCATCGCTACCAATTTATTGTTATTAAAAACGCAATCCTATTTTAATGGCATAAGTTTATTTTGCTTTTATCTTTTAAACAAGCACTAATTTTGTAAAATATTTGCAAGCTCTCCATGAAATTTTTCGTAATCATTTATTATGTAAATATAGTCTACTTGTTCTTCCATATACACATATCCGCTGGTAGGTGTAAGGCGCACTTGCCAGTTATCACTGCTATCTGTGCGTAAAATCAAATTCTGCCCATCCTCTTGCGGCAACTCTCTTAAAAGTGTTCTTGTGCATTTTGTATTTTCAAGCAAAGTAGTTATTTTTTGTGTATACTCTTGTGTTAACTCTGCGTGTGATGCCACAACAAAATTTACCTGCTCTTCTTGTTCGTCATTTTCTTCATTCACGTTTTCGGCCGCATCATCTGTTTGCGCTTGTCCGTCTTGAGTTTCTTGCTGCGTATTTGCAGTATCGGTTGTTGTGGGCTCTTCACTTTCATTGTTTTGAGAAAACGAGTCCTCTGCATACATTATATTTTGAAACGCACCGCTTAAAACATTGCTGCTTGGTGCCGCACTTATTGGTATAAACGCATATATTGTTATTGATACTGCCAAAACAAGCGTTATACCGATAAAAATTGGGTTTTTGAATTTTTTACCTCTGCTGTTTTTATCTAATATACTTATTATAAGCTGTACTGCCAATATGCCTGAAAATATGCAAAGCCCTAGCAAGCCAAACCTTAAAACTTGCGCTACAATGCCGCGTAAAACAAGCGGGGTGTCCTCAATTTGCATATTATATAATTCTTTTAACACGCTTATAAAGTTATTATAAAATTCTGTCATACCAAAAGTTCTCCATTCCGCCAAATGGCGAGTTTTAATTTATTATTAATTTTACTGTGCATTATATATCCCAAAAAGTTTTAACGCGCGTTTCATCATAATTTTTCAAAAATTCTACTGTAATATCAACAATTTTCTCTGCTGTGTTTCCGCCATCATACGGGCTTACAGTCTGCTTTGATTTTTTAGCAAATTGCAAAGACATAGCTTGTTCAATGCTTTTCTTAATGCTGTCAACATCGTCGTTACAACAAATTACGTTGCCGGAAATAATTCTACCGCTTTGGCGTGTACCAATATTAACGGCAGGCACACGCATTGTTGGTGTTTCCACCACGCCTGACGAAGAATTACCTATAACCGCCGTACAATATTTCATTGCAGACAAATACCTAACACCCCCCATACTATCAAACGAAATATAGTTATTGTGCTTTTTGCAAGCAATGTCTATTAATTCATTTATTTCTGTTCCGCCTGCGTCTGCATTAGCTTTTGTAAAAATACAGCCGATATTAAAATTTAAAAGGGCTTGCAATAAATTGTTAAATTTTTGTGCAGGCTGCCTGCTTTCTCCTGCTGTTTGCGGGTGGTACGTAATTAAAAAATACTTGCTTTCAACATTATAGTTTATGCTTTTTGCTAAATCTTCTTTGCTTAAAAGCTGTAATTTTCTAATATTCTCATCACCAAGGCCACCTACATTATGCACAGTGCTTGGCGCCTCTCCAAGCTGTATTACCCTTTGTGCATACTCCTTGCAAGACGGAAAATGCAACTGTGCCGTTTTTGTTATGCAATGTCTATAATAATCGTCTTGTGCACCGTGGGTAACGTCTCCGCCGCTAATATGTATAACAGGAATTAATAGCCCACTCGCCGCAAGGCATGCAGCTAATATTTCATACCTATCGCCAAGAACCATCAACGCATCCGGCTTATTGCTATTAAAATGCTCTGTAAATTGCATCATTGCATATGCCATTGTTTTTGTTGTTGCATACGGAGTATTTGTTGTGTATTTTAGTATAGGAATTTTTGCAAAAATTTCTATATTGTCGTTTTCTATTTCTTTAACTGTATTTCCAAAATTATTGCTTAAATGTGCGCCCGTTACAATTAACTGCACGTTTAAATTACTGTTTTGTAACATTTGCTTTATAACACGCCTCAAAAGCCCATATTCTGCCCTTGTTCCTGTTACAACCGCAACATTATATTTTTGCATCAGTAATTTCTCCTATTTGTAATTTAAATAATTGTTTATACACAAAGTTATAATTGTGCCCGTTATATTTATAGCTCTATCATTTCGTCCTCTTCAAAATTCCGCTTTGCCTCTTTGCCCATAACATGGTACCACTTCATTGGGCTTATACCGCTACCGGGCCTTTTAACAATAAGGTTTTCTTCGCTAAAAGTTTCACCTTTTTTAATAGGCACTTTTGCAACAATACTTTTTCTTGCTATTGGCTTGTTTTTTTCCTCGCTTTTTGTAACGTGTTTTTTTACTACGCCAAGTGCTTTTTCAGTGTTTCTCACTGCCTTTATCATTTGCTCTAGCTCATTTACATCAAGGCTTGCTTTATGGTCAGGCCCTTGCATGTTTTTATCTAGCGTAAAGTGCTTTTCTATTATAACGGCACCAAGCGCAACTGCGGCAATGTCTGCCTCAAAGCCCGGGGTATGGTCAGAAAACCCAACAGGGCAGTTAAAATACTCTTGCATGTCACGCATTGCAAGAATATTTGCATCTTCAAAAGGGGTTGGATATTCAGTGTTACAATGTAATAGCGTAATTTCTTTAGCGCCACCATTTTCAAGCACATCAATTGCGTCTTCAATCTCGCTTAAAGTGCTCATACCTGTTGATAAAATTACAGGCTTTTTTAATGCCGCTATTTTTTCAAGGTATGGCAAATTTGTAATTTCTCCGGATGGTATTTTCCATACAGCCATTTTTAAACTCGCAAGAAAATCTATGCTTTGCATATCAAAGGCAGACGATAAATAAGCAATGCCTATTTCGTTACAATATGCCTGCAATTGTTTATGGGCCTCAAAATCAAAATGAATTTTACGCACCATTTCAAGTTGTGTTTCGTTTTCGTTTGTTGTTTGTTTTTGATACGCGGCTTTTTGCGCAAATTTACTAACAACAAGCTCCGGCACCGCTGTTTGAAACTTAACAATATCCGCACCTGCGTTTTTTGCGGCCAATGCCATTTTTTTTGCTGTTTCAAGGTCTCCGTTATGGTTAACACCTGCTTCTGCTATAATACAAACTGCCATAATCGCACCTCTTTAATTTAAAATAATATTTTACATTTAGTTATTTTTTTATTTATATAACTTTTAGTATTTTATTTGTTGGTGTGTTTTGATGCTTTTGCCGCAAGGGGCAATTTATAACGCGCCCTTTTCTTCAAGGCGCCTTCTCATATTGTCAAGTTCTTCAATTTGCCCCATGTCCATCCAACTATTTTCGCTTATTGGGTAAACGCCAACACGTTCGCCTTTTTTTCTATAATTGTCAATAATATCAGGGAACCCAATAAAAGTATTTTCCTTTAAGTCGTTTATAACAGATGCTTCAACAACATAAACTCCTGTATTTGTTAAAAAGTTCATTTGCGGTTTTTCAGTTACCTTAGAAATACAGCCATCGTTGTTTAACTCTATAACGCCGTACGGTATAGTAAAATTTTTAACGGCACAAACCATTGTAATAACATTTTTATTTTCTTTATGGTGGTTATAAATGTCCACAAAATCTGCGTCAATTAATATATCGCAATTAGTTAAAAAAAACGTTTTATCTATTTTACCTTTTAATAAGCTAAGCCCTCCGCCTGTACCAAGCGGAACATCCTCGTCTATAAAATCAAGGCAGTATTGTTTTTCCAAATCGTTAAAATAACTTTTAATCATATTCTTTTTGTAATTTACAACCATAAAAAACTCTTTGCTGCCAATGTCTAAAAACCTATTCATAATATGTTCTACTATTGGCATCTCGCCCACAGGAATTAATGGTTTAGGCAATATTTTTGTATACGGAAAAAGGCGTGTTCCAAGCCCGCCTGCCATTACAACAACGGGCAACTGTGCCCTTTTTTGCATGTCTATGTCTAAACTGTTTGCAAATACAACATCTGCTATTTTGCCTTGTTTGTCTAACAAAGGCACAGCAGAAATTGCATTTTTAAGCACAAACTCTTTAGCTAAGGCTCTGCTTTCAAGCGGTAAACTTTTTGGGCTGTAGTTTGCCATTTTGCCAACAGCACCTTTTAAGTCTCCGTTATTTAAAATGTAGCGCCTAATGTCACCGTCTGTAATAACGGCTTTTAGTTCTAGCTCTGGTGCAATAAATACAACTGTTAGTCCTGTTTTGTCTAGCAATTGCATAGCATTTAATACACTGTCGCCTTCTTTTATTATAATGTCTTCTATTTGCATACGTAAAAATCCTTTCCGCATTTGCCATACATTTAACTTGCCGCCATATTTAATATATGTTTAATAACACTGCAAACGTGTTTTTTGTAATTGCATGTTTTTTTATAAGGATAATAATGCTTTTACAACACGCTGTGCCTCGCCTTGTGTTAAGTTTGTAGAGCACGGTATATTAACTATTCTTTTTACGTATTCACGCGCTTTTTCTAGCCCAAACGCTTCGTTAGAAGTATAATCTGCCTGATCACAAATTAAGCCCCACACAGGCCTTGTTTGTATTTTTTGCTCTGCCATTTTTTTAATTAAATCGTCTCTTGTAATGCGGGCATCGTCGCATAAATATAGGCTGTAAAACCATTTATTACTTCTTATATTTTCGTCAAATCCAAGTATTTTATATCCGTTTTTACCGTTTAGTTTATCAAAATAAAAATTGTACATTTTATTTTTATGTTCAATAAATTTTTCAATTTTTTCCATTTGGGCTATACCAAGTGCAGCTTGTAAATTTGTAAGCCTGTAATTATATCCTACTTCATCGTGCAAATAATATAATTCATCGCTTTTAGCCTGTGTGGATAAATGACGCGCCCTTTTTGCCCAATTGTCGTGGTTTGTTACAAGCATACCACCGCTACCTGTTGTAATTAACTTGTTTCCGTTAAAACTATAAACTCCAACATCGCCAATTGTTCCGGCCATTTTGCCACAAAATTCGCCTGACGTATAATATGTTCCAAGTGCCTCTGTCGCATCTTCTATTAAAATTAAATTGTATTCTGTTGCTATACGTGTAAACTCCGGCAAGTTTGCCATATTTCCAAACACATGCACAAGAACAATTGCTTTTATTTGTTTGTTTGTTTTTTTATTTATACATTTGCCGCCATCCATTTTTGTGTTAGCGCTTAAAAATTCTCTTGTTAATTTAGGGCACATGCAAAGAGAATCGTCGCACCCAATAAATACAGGTTGTGCACCGGCGTACCTTATTGGGTTTACTGCCGCTATAAAAGTTAATGCAGGCGCTAAAACCTCATGTGCCGCGCCTATATTGCTAACAAGCATGGCTAAATGAAGCCCCGATGTCCCACTGTTACACGCAACTGCATCTGTCATTTTTGTGTATTTTGCAATAGATTTTTCAAAGTCTGCAACTTTGCTTCCCCCTGTTGACACCCATTCGCTTACAACAGCTTCGTTTACGTATTCTTTCTCATTGCCACAAAAATTTGGCACAGACAAAGGTATGAATTTTTGTTTCATTTAACAACTGCTCACTCTCTTTTTTATAAAGCGGCAAAATGTAAACAGCACAATATATTTTATAGTGCATATTGTTAACAAAATTTTGTACACACATAGCATTTAACCTTAGCCGCTCTTAATGTCATATTTAACTAATTATACTATAAATTTAAATTGTTTTCAACAAAACTAGCTTTTTGCTTTATATTTTATTCTTTTAATTCGCAACGCAAAATAGCCGTTTCATATTATGCAAAGAATATTGTTTACATAATATAAAACGGCCTGTTACTATTTTTTATTTATTGGCATATTCCGGCGGTTGCTCGCTTGGATTAGCACTGCGGTGCGTCATCGCAACCCCCGGCGCTTTTGTTACTTTTCACGCTGGAAAGTAACAGAAAAAAAGTATAACAGCAAACTTTAATATTACAAAGCTCGCTCTTCACATAACACAAATATTATTTTGCTTCATAGTTTTTGCAAAAATGAGGTACATCAATTGCATTTGCGCCTGCATATTGGTGTGTTACCTGAATTGTTGCTAAATCACATTTACAACTGTCCACATTATGGCAACATTCGCAAACGTCACAAGTTACTCCTACGTTATTCATTTAAATTCACCTCCTATATTTTTAAGGGCCTTATTGTTTTTTAACTATCATAAATTAAAAGGCCTAATTAATAACGGCATGTTTATATGCCATGTTTATATTATTATTTTTTTTAATAATTTTATACGTAAATTATTAAAAATATTTACATTGAAACTTTAACCAGCTATGTTTTGCAGCTTAATGCCAAAATGCACCAATAAATGCATTATTAGTAATGCCCGCAAACAAACTTTTTGCAATAACTAATATTGTACAAGTAATTTTAACATTAATAAACAAATAACTCCCGGTGCGCCAAGCACAACTGTTACAAAAGATGTTACATAATTAACGGCAAGCGTAACACCGGTGTAAAGCGAAAGTAAATTAACAGCTCCAAGCGAAGCTACCCCAAAAAAAGCGCTTAAAAATGCACTTTTAAATGGGTTTTGCGCTTTTTTTAATGCCAAACAAACAAAAATAATTGAAACAACCGCAACTATAACTGCAGAAAATTGCACAAATGTCATATTATTCCTCTTTTCTTTAAGTTTATAAAATAAATTAGTGCCTACAGAATTTAAATCAAGCCGAGTTTAGCATTTTTTTGTTTTAAAAGGAGTAAAATTAAAACACTCCCCTAACGAAATGTAAATTTTGGCAACACCTTAAAGCAAAAAAATTACCAAACCCCACCAAAAACTATTGTTGACGCTATTTAATATTTTACACTTTGTGTTATTTATATAATGCGCTGCATTATATAATTTTTATTTTATGGCTTTTGGCTCGTACCTTACGGCACAACCGCCAAAACATGCCAATAAATAACACTGCGTGTTATTTATATAATGCGCTGCATTATATAATTTTTATTTCATGGCTTTTGGCTCGTACCTTGCGGCACAACCTCCGAAATATGCCAATAAATAACACTGCGTGTTATTCATATTCTAATTATAAATTTTATGTAAATGATTTAATTTTTATTACACATAAATAATATGTTTTTTGTTTGTTTTGCAGTAAGTGTTACAAAGCATTTGCCTAAAAAGTATCTCAAACGCAATAGCTAATTTTAAAAAAGCACAACAAAAAAACCCTAAAACGGCTTATAATAGCCATTTTAGGGTTTAAATTTAATTGTTTTTTATTTAGCCTGCGGCAGCAATGCTAAGCAAACTAACAACAATTGCAAGCACAAAAAATACAACTGCTGCAATTTTTGTATACTTAACAAGCATAGCTTTAGGCGATGTGCGGTTATTGTCCATCATTTCTCCGCCACCCAAAACACCTGAAAGTCCGCTACCTTTTGAGTCTTGCATTAAAACCATACAAACAATGGCAATGCTGCATAAAATAAGCAATGAACCGCTTATTATTTCTAATATACCCATTTTTTACCTCCGAAAGATTTAATGGATTTTCTTATTTTGCATTAAAAACAAAATTATATTGCTTTTAACGCAACGTTATTGTTTAATTAAAATTATTTTACCATGTTTGCAATTTCTTCTGCAAAATTATCTGTACGCTTTTCAAGGCCTTCACCTTTTTCAAAACGAACAAACTTAACAATTTTAATATCTGCTCCAAATTGTTTTGCACATTCAGCTGTGTATTGGGCAATTGTTAAATCACCGTTTTTAACAAACTGTTGCTCTAACAAGCAGTTTTCTTTATAGTATTTACCAATGCGGCCTTCAACCATTTTTTGTTTAACTTGGTCAGGTTTGCCTTTTAATTTGTCATCGTTTTCAATTTGTGCCAATAAAATTTCTTTTTCTTTTTCAATAACATCGGCCGAAACATCACCCTCGCACAAATATGAAGGGTTAGCTGCTGCAATTTGCATTGCAACGTCTTTACCGTAATTAACAAATTCTTCTTTTGCTGCAACTTCATTGCTTGTTTCAAAGTTAACAAGTATGCCGTGTGTGCCGCCGCCATGTACATAAGCTGCGCAAATTCCTTCATAGCGCTCAAAACGACGAATTTGAATGTTTTCGCCAATAACAAGAACTTTGTCTTGTCTTTGTTCTTCAACAGTTTTCCCGTCTTCCATTTTGCACTCAAGTAATGCAGCTACATCTGCAGGGTTTTGTTGCATAACAACGTCTGCTACATCTTTAACAAATGCACGGAACATCTCGTTTTTAGCTACAAAGTCTGTTTCTGCGTTAATTTCTACAACAACGCCCAATTTTTTATCAATATCTGCAGTTGCATAAACCATGCCTTCTGCAGCAATACGCCCTGCTTTTTTTGCAGATTGCGCTAAACCTTTTTCACGTAAATATTCAACGGCTTTGTCAAAATCACCGTCAGATTCAATTAAAGCTTTTTTACAGTCCATCATTCCGCAGCCTGTTTGCTCACGTAAATTTTTTACATCTAAAGCACTAAATGCCATATATAGTTCTCCTTTTAATTAGTTAAATTATTATTGATTAAAGCTAATTAAAGCTTGCAGCGCATTAACATACTATAAATTTACTATGTTTTGTTTAGCACTGCCATACAATTTTATTTTTTTATGTGCACAATATTAATTATGCGCCTTCTTTTTCGCCTTCATCGCTATTTGCAGCTTCGTTTTGTTCTGCAGGTGCTTCTTGGTGGCCTTGTTTGCCCTCTAGCACTGCGTCTGCCATTGCGCCGGCAATTAATTTTACAGCACGAATAGCATCGTCATTACCGGGAATAACGTAGTCAATTTCGTCCGGGTCACAGTTTGTGTCTACAATTGCAACAATAGGAATGTTTAATTTCATAGCCTCTTGTACTGCAATGCGCTCTTTGCGTGGGTCTACAATAAACATAACTTTAGGTAGTGTGTTCATTTCTTTAACGCCACCTAAGAATTTTTCAAGTTTTTCAAGTTCAAGTTCAAGTTTTGCAACTTCTTTTTTTGGCAAAATGTCAAAAGTTCCGTCTTCGCGCATTTTGTAAATTTGCTCCATACGGTCAATTCTTCTGCGAATTGTGCGGAAGTTTGTAAGCATACCGCCAAGCCAACGTGCATTTACAAAGTGCATGCCACAGCGAACTGCCTCTTCTTTAATTGAATCTTGTGCTTGTTTTTTTGTGCCAACAAACAAAACTTCTCCGCCCTCAAGCGAAATGTCGCGCACAAAATTATAAGCTTCGTCTAATTTTTTTACTGTTTTTTGCAAGTCGATAATATAAATACCGTTGCGTTCAGTAAAAATATACTTTGCCATTTTTGGGTTCCAGCGCCTTGTTTGATGACCGAAGTGTACACCGGCCTCAAGCAATTGTT
>CAYJDK010000001.1:26129-32473 GCA_964368905.1 uncultured Bacteroides sp. | reverse complement strand
ATACCCTCATTAATTTCCATTTCTTTTTTGCCGCTAATTGTAAAGCACCTCCAATTCAGTAATTAAAAAAGTGTGCTCAAAGCAACAGCAGAGCACACTCACAAAACAAAACAAAACGTATAAAACGTATTTATCTGTATTAACCCGGTGCAATGTGCACGCAAGGTGAGCTAGCCGCATTATTGCAGAGCTACTTTGTTTACTTTGTATATTATACATATGTATTTTTAAAATGTCAATACATATTTTATATTTTGTTAAATTTAAGCTGTGTTTTAGTATTATATCATCTTTTTAGTATCTCCTTTAAGCAACACCTTAAAGCTTTACTATTTAACCTCTACTATTGTTATGTTTTGAGACGTTGTATCTACTTTACCTAAAACTATATCTCTTATTATTGCCACAGATTGCTCATCTAATGCTAAAGAGCCTGTTTTAACGGCAATATCTACTTTCCCGTCATCTACAAATGCAACGCAATCGCTAAAACCTCTTGCCTTTACCAGGTTTTCAATGTCGCTTTCTGCCGTTATTGCAGCTATAACAAAAGACAAATCTTTTGTTAAAACTTCTTTTTCGGCCGCTGTTAAATTAGCTTGCTTAAGGCTGCTTTGTAATTTATCAAGTGCTTCATCTCTTGTTTTTTCACGCGTTAGTCTTGCACTTTCAAAATACTCATCGCTTTCGTTCACACTTACAAGTTGTGCATCACCATAATTTTTATTAGGCAGTGCTTCTTGCACTCCTTCTTGCACAGGCATAACAATTTCTTCTCCTTCTACGCTATTTGTCACCGCTAGTGCGTCTTGAGTAGTTAAAAAATCCGTTTCTGTACGTGAATATTGCCAGTTTAAATAAACGGCTACGCCTAAAGCCAGCACAAGTGTAAGTAATGTAATGCGGCGCTTGTTTTTTATGTTTTTCATAATAAATCTCCTCCAATTATATCATTTTTGTTACGCAAATACGGTTTGTTGATACTCCCAAAACCACCGATACCAGCTCTGTAATATTTGAAATTACGGTTATATCATCTCCTCCTTCACAAATTACGGCAACACCTTTTATAATAGGTAATGTTTGCATTTCTATCATAGGTGTATCTTTGCTTCCGTCGTCTATTATTGTATACTCGCTCTCGTAAGACACTTTCTCATCAACAATGTTTTCATCTTTATGTTGCATTTCGGTTATTGACTTCTCGCTTTGAGCGTAAATTGTTTTTCCCGGTTCCTCAATTGTTATCATTACTTTTACATTGCCTGCACCATAAATGTTTTGTATAACTGCCTCTAACTCTTTTTCTAAATTTTCAGTGTAGTTTTCGGCACTTTGCATTGTTTCCTCGTACATTAAAAACTCTGAGTTTTCATTTACTGTATTGTTTTGAAGCGGTTTAAATAAAAAATCTGACAAAAAAATTACCACAATTCCTAAAAGACCTATTAAAAAAAGCCTGTTTTTTTTATCTGTTAATTGGCTTATTGTCGGTAATTTTATTGATTGCTTCTTACTATCTTTGTTTTCCACTTTTTTATCCTCCGCTTATTATTTCAATTGGCACATTTGTGTTTAAAGCTTGTAAAACTGTTTGTTTTGCGTTTTCCACGTCAGTGTTTTCACTAATATATATTTTCACATTTGTAACATCTATATAATCGCCCGTAAGCGCTAAATCGGTTTTTATATCATGTACATAATTATTTTGTGCAGCCACTGCACTTACTAAAGAGCTATTAATGTTTTGCTGTACTTCTTGTATTATAAGCTCTTGTGTATTTATTATGGTTTCTTCTGGTTGCGGCAAATTATATTTAAAGCTCATGTCAACATTTTTTATATTATTTAAGGGCGAAAAGGCTGTTATTAAAATATATAACGTTAGTATTAGCTTTATGACAGAAAAATTTGTACGATTAGATGTAAATTGTTGTAGTACACCTATACATATGCAAGCAATACACACTGTTAATGCCCAGCTTTTTATTGCATCCATTTTTTAACCTCCTGTGCCTAAAATAATCATCATGCTTGTGGCAACTGTTATCATTGCGGCAAAAAGCAACATTACCGTAATAAATATACCTACACAAGAGGCAAACCCAACAAACATTTTTTCTGTTTTATTATTACCCGTTGCACCCGCAACAAAAGAGCACATTACAAAGGTTAAATAGTATGCAACGCATTGCAAAATAATAGGTAAAACACTAGCTAAAACAACAGCTATTGCAGCAAAACCAAGCGAGCCTTTTACCACTTTAAGGCCTGCCAGCACTGTTCCCATTGCGTCTGACACAGCCCTGCCAACAACAGGTATTGTACTACCAAGCAAAAACTTGCCCGCCTTAAGTGCGGCACTGTCTGCGTTGCTTGCAAGGGTTGTTTGCAGCCCAAGCACTGTTACAAACAATGCAGATACAATTGTTAGCATCCATTTTAGCCAACGTGAAAACGTATGCGCCAGTTTTGATAAATCTAAAGCTGTGTCTACTGCCGATGTAGCGTGCATTGCAAGCAAAATACGTGTGCACGGTATAATAAAATTGTTAAAAAAAGTGGTTATCAGTGCACAAACGGCAAAAAAAGTACCGCTGTAAACTGCCGAGGTACCAACGTAACCACTGCTAACAATTATTGTGGCAAAAACCGGTATAAACGCAGTCATATAAACATTACCGTCTTGTATTGCGGCATGCACATCTGAGGTAAGGGCTAAAACATGTGTACTGCAAATTGTAAAAACCGTTATTGCCGCAATAATTTCAAGCAAATTTAAAATGTCTGTTTTTGCCCCTGTATTGCTTACGCTTTTTGCAAGAGAAACCAGTATTATAACCGCACAAATACGCGCAAACAACCTTAATGGTTCTAGCATTTTATATTTTAATTCTGTTAAAATTTTTTCAATCATATTTTCAGGGCCGGTTTTTTGAAATTCTTCATATGTAATAGGGGCATCGTCTATAATTTCCTGCCACTCTTGTGGAATTTCAATAACATAATTTTCCGTTTGTAATTCCGGCTGTTCATTTGCACTATATGCATTAACACTGCCACAGAGTACTGTGCACATTATAAGCGCAATTGTAAAACATCTTATATATTTAAACATCATTGTAAAAGCTCCAAAATTATATCTGTAAGCGTTAATAACAGCGGAAGCGAAACTAGTATAATTGCTACTTTACCAACAAACTCAACACTGCCGGATAGCGCAAGTTGTCCCGATTCTTTGCATAAATCTGATGTAAATTGCGACAAAACAGCAATTGCCACTGCCTTAAAAACAACTGAAAAATCCCCAGTTTGAGTATATTGTGCTAAATTTTGAATAAGTGTAAAAATAGGTTCAAGTGTATTTGATGCATATATTATTAAAATAATACAGCAAACAACACTTAATAAAATTGCATAGCTTTGGTTATATTGGCGTAAAACACTGTATAAAAACAGGCTTATTATCGCAAAACCAAATAAAGATGTGATCTCCATATTTAAAGACCAAATATATCTTTGATGGTGTCAAAAAGCACACTTATTTGAGTTACCACCATCATAAGAACAACTATCAGCCCGGCAAGTGTGGTCATCATTGCTTGGTCCTCTCTGCCGGAACGTATAAGTAGCTGGTTTAATACCGCCACTATAATGCCAATTGCAGCTATTCTAAAAACAAAATCTATATCCATTATTTTTAACTCCTGCCTTTAAAGAAACAATAGTGCTAAACCTGCGCCTGCCGCAATGCCAAGGCTTTTGTATAATTTTAATTGTATGCTTGCCTCATCTTTTGCTTTTTGCGCTATGCTTTCAAAAAAAGAAATTGAAAAGTTTAAATTGTCAACTTCTTCATTTGCCCACGCTGCGCCTAAATTGTATAATGTTTCAAAAAAGTTATTTATTTCTTGTTTATTTAAGTATTGTTCAATTTGGTTTTCAACATCATTTAATGATTTTTTTAAAACTTTTGGAAATTCAGGGCAATTATTTTCATCCAGTTCTATTTTAATATATGTTAACGAGTTTGTTTTTAGCGCCTCGCACAGTGCTTTTGCCGTTGTATCTTTTTTATACATTATATTTTGTTTAACGCTGCGCAAAATTAATATAATTTCTTGCAAAATTTTTGCACGCACAACATATTTTTCGCCCTTTTTATATCCAATAAGTGAACTTGATATAATTAATATTACCGCGCCGCAAAGTTTAACCAACAGTTGCAATGTTCATCACCTCTCTTACAACGCCGGGTGTTTTGCTGCTTTTTAAAAACACAATGTTTGTAAAAGCCCCTGTTTGTAAAATTGCTTTTGCCTGGGGTCTTCTTTTTAAGGCTTCAATATCTGTACCATGCATTGTAATAAATAAATTAACACCTGCATTTGCAGCCTGTTTAACAGCATAAACATCTTCAATGTTACCTATTTCATCGCAAACAATTACATTTGGCGATAAGCTTCGAACTGCTTGAATCATTCCTATGTGCTTCGGGTATCCCGACATTATATCGCAGTTAATCGGTATATCATATGTAAACCCGGAACCGCTTACAGGTGCTATTTCAAAGCGTTCGTCAATAACAACAACTTTTTCTCCCGCGCTTGAAAGCGTTTTAATTGCACTTCTTAAAACAGTTGTTTTTCCGCTTCCGGGTTCGCCTGCTAATATAATCCCGCCCTGTTTATTTAAAAGCAATTGCTTTAAAACTTCTGAGCACTCTAAAATTTCAGGTCTTGCTATTCTAATATTTAAGCTGCTTATATTTTTAACAGTGTCTATATTGTATCCATCACAAACTGCAGTTCCACTTATTCCAACCCTATGTCCGCCATTTAACGGCACAAATCCATTTACTATATAATTTTGATAGCTGTGGACAGAATAAGCACATACCGCATTAAAACATTCTTTTACATGTTCATGGCTTGTACAAAATGTATTAATTGATAGTGTGCTTGTAACTTTACCTGTGTTTTCTATAAACATGCTTCCTTGTGTTGTTGTTAAAACAACAGGCCTATTACTCCTAAGCCTAACTTCTGTTACGTGCTGTGCCACATTTACAGGCACAAAATTAAGGAGTTTTGAAATGCTTTGTGGTAATTGCATTATTGCGTTGTAATAACTTTGTGCGCATTTGTCCAAAATCTTCACATCCCTTTTTTAGCATGGTATATCATATGAGCATAGTTTTTAAATTAGAACTTATAATTTTTATATTGTAAACACCTTACTGTTTAATAAGTATTAATTATTTTTTATAATATGCTAATAAATTTGTATTAAACAAAAAAAAGAAAAGCATCGTTTGATGCTTTTCTTTTTTTGTAAAATTAAATTTTAAACCTAGTTATTAAAATATTCATACACATTTTTTGCTACTGTTTTTGAAACGCCTTTTGCATTTGCAAGCTCTTGCTCGCTTGCGCTTTTAATGGCTGCTACAGTTTTAAAATGCGCAAGCAACGCTTTTGCAGTAGAAACCCCAACACCATTTATGCCTTGCAATGTAGAAGAATATGTGTTTGCTTTTTGCAGCCTTTTTCTGTAATCATTTGCAAAGCGGTGTGTTTCATCTTGTATTGAAGTTATAAAAGTAAAAATACTTTTATGCATTGACAATGCAATCTCTTCACCTAAGCTGCTTATTAAACCTCTAGTTCTATGCTTTGAATCTTTTACCATACCGTAAATGGGCACATCGCAAAACTCTGTGTTTTGCAATGCTTTTACAACAGTATTAACTTGCCCTTTACCACCATCTAATAATATTAAATTAGGCTTTTGCGCAAATTGTCCCGTTTCATCCACTTTAAATCGGTTAACTCTCCTTGTAAGGGCTTCTTTAATAGATGCATAATCATCATTTTTTTGTACACTCTCTATTTTAAAACGCCTATAACCTGCCTTATATGGTTTGCCGTTTTTAAACACCACCATGCCTGCAACATTAGCCGTATCGCCCCAGTTAGATATATCATAACTTTCTATATATTCAGGTGAATTTTCAAGCCCCAATAAATTTGTTAGCTCATCAAGTTGTTTTTGCTCTTTTGCATATCTTCCGCTTTCCCTTGCAAGGCGCTCTGTTGCATTTATTTTTGCCATTTGCACAAGTTTTAAAACGTCTCCGCGTTGTGGGCTGTAAAATTGCACATTTGTTTTTTTCATCTCGCAAAGCAATCTTGCAATTTGTTTTGAATCTTCAGGCAATTTGTCTACTGCTATACTCTTTGGTATCTCGTTTTCTTGCGCTACGTAATACTGTGGTAAAAACTCCTCACGTAAATCGTCAATATTTTGATTATCGTGAAAAACAAATTCTCGTTTATCAAAAA
>CAYJDK010000001.1:25362-26119 GCA_964368905.1 uncultured Bacteroides sp. | reverse complement strand
CACACGTTGCGTTTGCGCTTCCCACAAAAGCAAAAACATCTTGCTGGGCTGTTTCACTTCGTACTACTTTTTGGCTTGTGTTTAATTTTTCAAGCGCTCTTATTTGGTCTCTTATTAGCGCAGCTTTTTCAAATTCTGTTTTTTGGGCTGCGTTTTCCATTCTTTCATTTAATAACTGTATTATTTCTTTTCTGTCTTTTTTTATCATGCGCTGTGCACATTCTACGGCTTCCATATAAGTGTCATGCTTAATTTCACCTGTACAAACCGCCATACATTTACCTATATGTGCATTTAAACATGGCCTTTTTTTACCAAAATCTTGAGGAAAATTCCTTGTGCATCTTGGTAACTTAAAAACATCGTTTGCCGTTTGCACCATTTCTTGCACCGCAAATGCAGACATAAACGGCCCTATAAATGTTGATACATTTTCACGCTCAGACGCAAAACATGCAGTTATCCTTGGCCATTCCTCTTTAGATATTTTAACAAAACTATATCCTTTATCATCTTTTAAAAGTATATTGTATTTTGGCTTATGCTGTTTAATTTGGCTACACTCAAGCACAAGTGCTTCAAACTCTGTGTCTGTAACAATAACATCAAAGCTAAAAGCAGTATTTACCATTTTAGTAACTTTTGCATCGTGCAAAACGCCATCGCGAAAATATTGAGAAACCCTAGACCTTAAACGTTTAGCTTTACCAATATAAATAATTTCGTCTTTTTTATCTTTTATAATATAAACTCCCGG
>CAYJDK010000001.1:15306-25352 GCA_964368905.1 uncultured Bacteroides sp. | reverse complement strand
AAAGTTCCTTTTTAGTCATGTTAATCTCCGTTTTAAACGTATTTAAAATTATTTACTTAATGTTAGCTAAAATGCGCGTTTTATAAAATATTAAATATTTAAAATTAACTACACGTTTTATTAACACTAACATATTTTCCATAATTTACTGCATAATCACAAAATGCGCCACCAATTAAGGTGACGCAAAATTCGCATAATCAATGGCAACACTGGTGTTACCTAATTTAGCACTGTTTTAAAGATTGTATTATTCACTAAAACCAGAGTTAACAAGTTTAATTAAACCTTCAACAGCGTCTTGCTCATCTGAACCATCTGCAATAATGCGAATAGTTGTTCCGCCAACAATTCCTAAAGATAAAACACCAAGTAAACTTTTTGCGTTAACACGGCGCTCTTCTTTCTCAACCCATATAGAAGATTTAAATTCATTTGCTTTTTGAATAAAAAATGTAGCGGGACGTGCATGCAACCCAACTTGATTTTCTACTGTTACTTCTTTTACAAACATACGTACGCTCCTAATAAACTATTTAGTTTAAATTAAATTACTTTCTTATGTATTCATTTTATACCAAATAAGCTTTATGGTCAACATGTTTTGCACAATTACATTATTTTTGTATTAGTTTATCATCAATAGGGCAAATTTATTCAATATTTTGTAGAATATAACCAGTTAATTATCAACATCAATGGCGAAATACACAACAAATATTTTTAAAGTTTATTCATTTTTACTGTTGACATGTTTTTTATATAAATCAGGACGTCTCTCTTTTGTTCGCAAAATAGACTGATTTTCACGCCATTTATCTATTTCGGCATGGTTTCCACTTAGTAAAACGCCCGGAACCTCTTTATTTTGCCAATTTTGCGGCCTTGTATATTGTGGGTATTCTAAAAGCCCGTTATAAAAGCTCTCATTTTCATACCCTTGCTGGCTCTTTATTACACCGGGGCACATTCTGCACACACTGTCTGCAAGCACAAGCGCAGCAAGTTCTCCTCCTGTAAGCACATAATCGCCAATAGATATTTCCTCGTCAGAAAGCTCTTCAATAACCCTTTCGTCAATACCTTCGTAGTGGCCACACACAATTAACAGGCTTTGTTTTTTGCTGAGATCACGGCATTTTTGTTGAGTTAAAGTATTGCCACTTGCTGTCATAAAAACAACGTAAGGTTTTTCATTACCATTTTCTTGCGCCTTGTTAATAATATGTTTACAACAATCGTAAATTGGCTGGGCTTGCATTACCATGCCCGGCCCACCACCATACGGGTAATCGTCTACTTGGTTTTGTTTATTAGTTGTGTAGTCTCGTATCTGATGAAAATTTATACTTACAAAACCGTTTTTTTGTGCTCGGCCTATAATGCTTTCTTGCATAAATTCATTGCAAACTTTCGGAAAAAGCGTTGCAACATCAATTCGCATCGTCTGCACCCCCGATATTTTCAAACATGCCACTTATCGGTCGCACTTCAACTATTTTGTTCTCTATGTCTATTTTACCTAAAAATTCGCTTACCGCAGGAAACAAAAACACTTGACCTTCTTCGTTTTTTATTTCATAAATATCACTTGCTGCAGGGTGCGTTATGTTTGTTATTATACCGTATTCCTTTTTTGTGTGCTCGTCAACAACACGGCAATCAATAACATCTTGCGCAAAAAAGCGCCCTTTTGGCAACACAACTTGTTCACGTGAAAAATAAGCTACTTTGCCAACAAGCTCACGCGCCTTTTCTACCGTATCAATATTTAAAAATTTTATTATACACATGTTTTTTTGTGTGCGTACTTTTTCTATTTCAAGCTCATCTTGCCCATCTTTTGTTAAAAAAACACTTGTTAAGTTTTTTACAAAATCTGTGCCGTCACACCAAGGGTATAGTTTTACTTCGCCCAATATTCCATGCACTTTAACTATTTCGCCTGTTTCAATAAATTTTTTCAAAATATTAACCTCTTGTAAACCTAACTTTAACCGGGCGTTTTACTAATTGTTTTTTAAAAAACAAGTAACCTAATACACTAAACACAATAGCAGTAACAGACACGGCAAATGCAACAGACCCTAAAATAAAACCTACAAGACAAAATGCTTTTGATTTTTTCATATTTATATCCTCCTTACAGTTGTTTGAAAATATAACTTATAATTTAATATTGTTTATAAACTTAAATTAACTATATTAATAATTTTAATATTAACATTTGCTAAAACAAAAACTATCTACAAAACTCTTCTATATAATTGTTTAAACATTTTTCAATTACTTCTTTAGCTTTTGCCGCACCTTGAACATCATCTACAACTGTTTGTTTACCTTCAAGCTCTTTATATATTGTAAAAAAGTGGCCCATTTCGCTAAAAATATGGCTTGGAAGGTCTTTTATATCTTTATACGAGTTATAGGCAGGGTCATCAAAAGGTATTGCAATAATTTTTTCATCAAGTGCGCCTTGGTCTAACATAGTTATAACACCTATAGGAAAGCACCGTACAAGGCTCATTGTATTAATAACTTCGCTACACAGCACAAGTACATCAAGAGGGTCTTTATCATCTGCATACGTGCGTGGTATAAGGCCATAATTTGCAGGGTAATGTGCAGAAGTATACAGTATCCTATCTAGTATAATATGCCCTGTTTCTTTATCCAGCTCATACTTTTTTTTGCTACCTTTTTCAATTTCAATCACCGCTATAAAATCATCCGGGTTTATTCTATTTGGGCTTATATCGTGCCAAATATTATTCATTTTTTACCTCTTTCTTTTATATTGTTATTATTATGTTTAATAATTTGCAAGTTATAAAATTTTCCCTGCAAATTCTCCATTTTCATATTCATATATATATTTAAAGCCGGCCTGCCTTAAAATAGCTTTTGCCTCTTTAGCCATAAAACCAATGCTTTTTGTGCTGTGAGAATCGCTTGAAATTGTAACACGTGCACCGTGATTGCACATCTCTTTAAGCAAAAACATAGCGGGATACGGATCATTTCTGTACCCTCTATACACTCCGCCCGTGTTTAATTCAAATACTGTGTCTATTTTCATGCACTCATGCAATGCTAAAAGCGCATAAGATTTATACTCACTGCTTTCTTCATCAAAAAACATGTTGTTAACGTTATTTTTTACTATTATATCAAAATGAGCAATAATATCCGGTTTGTATTTTATTGCGTTTTCGGCAGTTAATTCATAAAAATGTTTACATAAAGCTAACGCATCACCATTAAATACCTCGTTTATGCAAAGCTTTAATGTTTGTAAATCTCCGTCTACAAAATAGCTTTTACCTGTTTTTTTGTCGTATATATCGTGCACAGCGCCAATTAAATAGTCAAGTTTATCTCTAAAATCAACAGGAGCATAATAATCTTGTTCTATTCCGGTATAAACACGCATTTTTCCGCGGTATTGTTGTTTTATCTCAAAAATTGTAGATAAATATTGCTGTAAACTATTATTGTCTACACCAATGTACGGAGGATAGTTTGGTGCGCCATGGCTAGAAAAACCAAAGTCTGTAAGCCCTAATTCATACGCAGCTTTTGCCATTTCTTTTGGAGAATTTGCTCCATCACAAAATGCACAGTGATTATGCATGCTTGATTTTATGGCGCATTTTGCCTTTGAGGCTTTAAAGCTTGTAGAGCAGTAACTTTCAAACATTTGTTTTTCCCAAATCATTTTGCAGTCTCCTGTTTTACTTTATAATCAATAATGTGGCGCGAGGCAAGCTCGTTTAAAATTTCTGACGGTGTCATATCCATCGATACCATCATTACAAGAACATTATAACATAAATCTGCAATTTCGTAAATTGTTTCTTTTTTATCATTTTTCATTGCGGCTATAATTACCTCTGTATTTTCTTCGCCAACTTTTTTTAATATTTTCTCAAGCCCTTTTTCAAACAAATATGTTGTATAGCTGCCCTCTGGTCTCTCTTTATTTCTTTGTTTTAGCATTTCAAACAAATCGTAAATAGAAAATTCTTGTTTTTCGTTACTTTTATAAACGCTATTATAAAAGCAACTCTCTGCCCCGGTGTGGCAAGCAGGCCCTGTTTTTATAACATTTACCACAAGGGCATCGCTATCACAATCCAAAGCAATCGACACAACTTTTTGCACATTTCCGCTTGTTTCTCCTTTACGCCATAAAACTTTGCGGCTTCTGCTATAAAAACATGTTTGTTTTTCTTCAAGTGTAATTTCAAGGCTTTCTTTATTCATATAAGCCAATGTAAGCACTTCTTTAGTATAATAATCCTGCACTATTGCAGGAATTAACCCGTTTTCATCAAATTTAATGTTTTGTATATCCATTTAAATCCCCATTCTGCCGCTTAGTAAAAAAACAAAACGACCATGTTTTAAACTTATTATTCTTTTTGCTATGTTAACCTTACATTAACACCATTTTCGCTTAAGTATTGCTTTAATTGCGATATATTAACTTCTCCGTAATGAAATATACTTGCCGCTAGTCCTGCGTCTACTCCGTTTATTTCAAAAAGTTCTTTAAAATGTTGCATGTTTCCCGCACCGCCGCTTGCAATTATTGGTATGTTAACTATATTAGTAAGCTCAATAAGCATTTCTTTGTCAAACCCGTTTTTAACACCATCTGTGTCTATACTGTTAAGAACTATCTCTCCTGCGCCGCTTTGTTGCCCATTATGCGCCCATTGCATTGCTTTAATGCCTGTATCTTCCCTGCCTCCTTTTGCAAACACATGATATTCTCCGTTAACCCTTGCAACGTCCATTGACAATACAACACACTGGCTACCGTATTTTTTTGCAGCTTCATATATTAATTTCGGATTTTTTATAGCACCGGAATTCACGCTAACTTTATCTGCACCTGCTTTTAGCACTCTGTCAAAATCGTTTATTGTATTTATACCACCACCAACAGTTAACGGTATAAAAATTTGTTTTGCAACTTGCTTTAATATGTCTGTAAAAAGTGCTCTTTGTTCAACACTTGCTGTTATATCGTAAAAAACAAGTTCATCTGCGCCATGCTCATTATAAAGTTTTGCAAGCTCTACCGGGCTGTTAACATCTTGCACACCTTTAAAATTAACGCCTTTTACAACTCTTGAATTTTTTATATCAAGGCAAGGTATAATGCGTTTAGATATCATTTTTAACCCCCGTTTTATAGTAATATTTTAATTATTTGCTTGCAATTTCAATAACTTGTTTTAAATTTAATACACCTATATAAATTGCTTTGCCAACAATTGCACTGTGCACACCCATGTCTCTCAATGCAATTATTTCGTCAATATGCGATATCCCACCGCTTGCTGTAATATTTATGCCCTGCATTAAGCCGTCGCAAGAAATGTCTGTATAAATAATATTTTTTACGCCTATGCCTGCCAAATTGCTGCAAAATTCTACCCCGTTTACTTTTGTAACATTAAGCCAGCCGTCTGTTGCAACGTATCCGTCTTTTGCATCTACACCCACTGCTATTTTTTCGCCAAACATGTTTACTGCTTTTTGTAAAAAATCAGGGTCTTTAATTGCAGCAGTTCCTAAAATTACACGCCCTACACCAATATTTAAATATTGTTCAATTCTGTGCATGTCACGTATTCCACCGCCTATTTCTACAAACATATTTGTTGCCTTAATTATCTTTTCTACTACGTTGTAATTAGATAATTGCCCGTCTTTTGCACCGTCTAAATCTACTACATGCAAATATTCTGCGCCTTGCTTTGCAAAATCGCTTGCAATTCTTGCGGCATCATCGCTATAAATATCTACTTTGTTATAATCTCCTTGTGTTAATCTAACAACTTTTTTGTCTTTCAAGTCAATTGCAGGAAAAATTTTCATGTTTATCTCCATTCTAATTTACGCTTTAAAACTTATTTGCATTTTATTTAATTGCTAATAAGTTTTATATTTTAGCAAATGCTTTTAATATCTCAAGGCCTTTTTCTCCGCTTTTTTCCGGATGAAATTGGCATCCGTAAACATTATCATTATTAACAACGGCAGGTATATCAACACCGTAGTTTGCGGTTGCTACAATGCTGTTTTCACATTTTTTTGCATAAAAAGAATGCACAAAATAAACACTATCAAGCTGTTTACTGTTTAGCATTATCTTGTTTTTTTCTTTACTTATATTTAGGTTGTTCCACCCCATATGAGGCACTTTATAACCATAACCATTTTGCAATAAATCGTCTTTCAAAGCATGCACTTCACCTTTAATAAAGCCAAGCCCATTATTTTCACCGTGCTCAAAACTCTTTTCAAAAAGCAGCTGCATTCCAAGGCAAATTCCAAGCAATGGTTTTTTTTCGTTAACGCATTGTTTTAAAACAGGTATAAGTCCTGTTTTTTCAAGCTTTAAAACTGCATCGCCAAATGCACCTACACCCGGCAAAATAATGTGGCTTGCTTGTTTCAATATGTTTTTGTCTTTCGTAACTTGTGAGCTTAAACCTAAGTAATTTAATGACGACGAAAGACTAAACAAATTACCTACGCCATAATCAACTATAACTATGTTTGTCATTATAAAATCGTACCTTTCGTGGAAGGTTGTTGCAATTTATATTTTTCGTCTATTTCAACTGCTGCATTAAGCGCCCTTGCCACTGCTTTAAAAGTTCCTTCTATAATATGGTGGTTATTTTCTCCTGCAAGTTGTTGTATGTGTAAACTAACACCCAAATTTCTTGTAAAAGCCAAGAAAAACTCTTTTACAAGCTCTGTATCAAACGTGCCTACTTTTTGCGCACTAAGTTGTAAATTATAACATAAAATTGCTCTTCCGCTTATATCAATGGCTGCTAAAATTAAGGCTTCGTCCATTGGGAGTGTAAAACTGCCATACCTTTTTATTCCGGCTCTGTCATTTAGTGCCGTGCTAAAAGCTTGTCCAAGACATATTGCCACATCTTCCACAGTATGGTGGTCGTCAACATAAACGTCTCCTTTACACGTGAGCGTTATGTCAAATTTACCATGATACGCAAATAATTCAAGCATATGATTTAAAAAACCACAATCTGTTTTAATATCGTATTTACCGCTTCCGTTTATATTTAAATTTAAATTTATGTCTGTTTCATTTGTTTTTCTTTTAATTTCTGCAGTCCTAGTCAACATCATTTTGGTTACACTCCTTATTGCACGTTTATTTTACTTTATTATATCAAAAAATCATTATATTAGCGACTATTTTTTAATTCAATATTTTTTTTGTTGCTTTAATTAATGTTTGCATTTGGTCAAGCGTGCCTATTGTTATACGCACATAATTACTTGTTCTTTTTGCATTAAAATAACGCACGAGTATATTGTTTTGTCTTAGCTTTAAATAATATTGCTCGGCACTTAATTTTTCAGGCGGTTTTACAAATAAAAAATTTGCTTTACTATCTGTGCATGTAAAACCTAAATCATTAAGATTATTTAAAGTGTATTGCCTTGTATTTATTATCTCTTTACAACACATTTTAAAATACAAATTATCTTTAAGAGAGTTTGCTCCTGCTAATAGTGATAATCTATTTATATTGTAAGGGTTAAAGCTAAACTTAATAGTATTTAAATCGTTTATTATTTCGCTGTTAGCAATAGCATATCCTATACGTGCACCGGCAAGGCTTCTGCTTTTTGAAAAAGTTCCTATAATTAGCAAATTATCAAATTGGTTTAAAAGGCTTACTGCACTTTGTGCACCAAAATCAACATATGCCTCGTCTACTATTACAAGGCGGTTTTTATTTTGGTTTAAAAGCTCAATTATTTTTTCTTGGGCCAGCTCAATTCCTGTTGGTGCGTTTGGGTTTGCTATAATAATTGTGCCTTTTTCCTTTTTGTATGCATTAATATCTATTGTAAAATCATCGTTTAGCGGTACTACACTTGCATTTACGCCATATAGGCTTGCAAACACCGGATAAAACCCATACGTAATATCTGAAAATGCAACACCATTTTCACAAAATGCATTAAATGCAAATGCCAAAAGCTCGTCTGAACCATTGCCGACCGTAACCTTTGTTTTTTCCACATTATAAGTTACTGCAAATTGTTCAATCAGCTCGTCACACAAAGGGTCCGGGTACAAGCGCAAATCGTCTGCACTATGCATATGAAGCGCTTTTTTAACAAGTGTACTTGGCGGAAAAGGGCTTTCGTTAGTATTAAGTTTTATAAGCTTATCAACACCTTTGGGTTGTTCTCCCGGTGTATAAGGCACAAGCTTGCTTAAATTTTTGTTTAAAAACTTACTCATATTTTCTCCATAATAAAATAATTAACTATTGCTGAACATCTAAAAAACACACGTTTTTTAAATTACGCAATTACACTTTAATTTTAAATTCAGCGCATATCATAAAATCAAGTTTACAAAACACACTATATAGACATATTTTGCAAATTTAATCGTCGTTTTCTTCAAACCTTATGCTTACAGATTTTGCATGTGCCGTTAGGCCTTCACTATTTGCAAGTCTCACTACATCGTTTTTAACTTGTTGTAATGCACTTTTTGTGTAATAAATAAAGCTTGATTTTTTAACAAAATCATCCACAGATAACGGCGATGAAAACCTTGCTGTGCCGTTTGTGGGTAATGTGTGGTTTGGGCCTGCAAAATAGTCTCCCAATGCTTCAGGTGCGTTTTTACCCATAAATATACTGCCTGCATTTTTAATGCTATTTAAAAAATCAAATGGATTATCAACGCACAGTTCCAAATGTTCGGGAGCAATCTCGTTACAAATTTCTACGCCTTGTTGCAAGTTTTCGGCAATAATTATTTTGCCGTTATTATCAATAGACGCCCTTGCTATTTCACTCCTCGAAAGAAGTGGTATCTGCTTTTCAAGTTCATTTGAAACTTTTTGCGCAAGCTTTTCACAATCACAAACAAGCACCGATGTTGCCATTTTGTCGTGTTCTGCTTGGCTTAACATATCTGCAGCTATATAAGCAGGGTTGCTTGTTTTGTCTGCTAAAACAAGTATTTCGCTGGGGCCTGCTATCATATCTATATCAACAACGCCAAAAACTTGTTGCTTTGCCGTTGCAACAAAAATATTACCGGGCCCCACAATTTTATCTACTTTTGGTATGCTTTGAGTACCAAATGCCAGTGCTGCTATAGCCTGTGCCCCACCCGTTTTAAAAACGGATGTTACCCCTGCAATTTTAGCAGCGCTTAATATTTCTTTTGGCACATTGCCACTTTTATTTGGCGGCGTAACAATTACAATTTCTTCAACCCCGGCTAACTTTGCAGGTATGGCGTTCATTAAAACACTAGATGGATACCTGGCAGTACCGCCGGGAACATATAGCCCCGCACGCTGCACCGGCATAATTTTTTGGCCTAAAATAACACCGTCTTTTTCATTAACAACAAAGTTTTCTCTAATTTGCCTTTTATGAAAATCTTGTATGTTTAATTTAGCTTTTTTTAAAGATTGTTTAAGCAATTCATCTGTGCTTTCATAAGCATCATCAATTTCTTTTTGCGTAACACGCAAGTTTTCAACATAAACTCCATCAAATTGCTCTGTGTATTTTTTTACCGCATCATCTTTATTTAACTTTACATTTTCAATAATCTTTGCAACTTCTTTGTAAATATTTTCGTTAGCACTTTCATCGCTTCTTAAAAATAATTCGTCTACGCTAACTTTGCTGCATTTCATTATTTTTATCATTAAAGCCCCTCCTTTTAAAGTTTTAACTATCAATTTTAATATATATTATAATATTTGTGTTAAAACACATTTTTAGTGTAGTAGTTACTGTTATATATACGTCAAAATTATATATACTATTTGTATATTATGCTCACATATAACTTTATGTAATTTTTTCAATTTCTTTGCAAATTTTAGTAATTTGTGGCTCAAAAAATGGGTAAGCCGCCTTATTTGCTATAAGCCTTGCAGAGCTGTTTGCAATATTCGCAAAAACGCTCAAGTCATTTTCTTTCAATGTTGTTCCTGTTT
>CAYJDK010000001.1:5013-15296 GCA_964368905.1 uncultured Bacteroides sp. | reverse complement strand
AACATCAGACAACCCTAAAATAGGCGCAAGCTCTATACTGCCGTTAAGCTTTATAATCTCAATTTGTCTACTTAAAGAGTCGTAATATTCCCTTGCAACATTTGCATATTTTGTTGCTACTCTTAAAGTAAGGCTCAAGTCCTCTTGCCAATTGTTTTTTGCTGCTACGGCTATGCGGCATTTGCCAATATTTAAATCTAAAAGCTCGTAAACATCGGGCCTTGTTTCCATTAATGTGTCTTTGCCAACCACTCCCAAATCTGCTGCGCCATGCTCAACATATATAGCTACATCACTTGGTTTTACAAGCAAATATCGCACGCCTTTTTGCTCGTTTTCAAAAACAAGTTTTCTGTTATCCTCTTGAATTTCCGGGCATTCGTATCCTATTGATGCAAAAATTTTATACACCTTATCTCCTAGTCTTCCTTTTGGCAACGCTATGTTTAACATTGGTTCACCTCACATTTATAATTAATATGTACAGTTTTCTTTGCACGTATGTTTTTTGGGTTTTGGCTTATACTTGTTGCAAAAACACTGTTTTGTTGTTTTCGCATTTTCTTAACTTCTTGCATTACAAACTCTGCATCTGCCGCATCATCATATAAAACCAGCGTATCAACATCATATTTTGCACTGGTTGGGAATGCTCTCCCAAGCTCTCCCAAGTGTACTGCAAAACCTAATGCACATTGTGGTTTATTAAAATTGCGCATTAAATTATCGTATCTTCCACCTACAAGCACTGCACTCGGTACATTTTTTATGTACCCGTGTAGCATTATTCCGTTGTAATAATCAACATCGCTTGTAATTGAAAAATCAAGGCGCAATTTATCTGTATCGCACGTTTGTTTTAATGTATTATATATATCTGTTAAAACATTAATTGCAGTTAACATTTCTTCATTGCATGCAAGCTTTTTTGCCCTTTTAAGTATATTTGTAAACCCACCCGATAAACTAACAAGTTCTGTTAACATATTTATTTGGGTTTCGTTACATTTTGCTTTTTGCGCTTGTTCAATAAGCTCATGTGCACTTTTTGTGCGTATAGCTTCTCTCATACTGTTTTTAATATCTTGCGTTGTTTTTATTGTGTTTAAAAGCCCTGTTACAAACCCCATGTGGCTTACGTCTAATATATAGTTTTCACTTATTGCACAAAGGCTTTGTGTTGCCAATTCAATAACTTCTGCCTCACAATAAATGTCATTACACCCAATAAACTCAATGCCCATTTGTTTTATTTCTTTTATTCCTTCTCCGTGCGGCATTGCCCTAAAAACGCTTTCAATATAATATAGTTTATTTACTTTATCTGTTTCTTTTGTGTTTTTAACTATGCTCATTGTAACGTCCGGTTTAAGCGCCTTAAGCTTGCCTTGAGTATCTGTAAATGTAATTATATTAGAATTATTTAAAAAACCTTTATGGTTTACATACATATCATAACTTTCAAAATTACTCATTTCATACCTGCGGTACCCATATTTAAAAAACAAGTTTCTTAATGAGTGTGTTACTTTTTCTTCTTTTGTTTCTGCTTGCAACATGTTGTTTTGTTCCAATTTAATGCTCCTTTCGCTTGGTGTATTATTTAACAAAGCTGTTGAAAAAATCGCCTTCACAAAAAGCGGCGGTAAAATTTCTGTCATATTTCACAAAAATGCTCATTCACACACACAGTATTGCTTGCGCTTTTGTCTCAACTGACAAAAATTTTGCTCTAATTTTTGCAAAGTCTTTGTTTGTCAACAGCTCCTTAACACCTTGCTTTGCGTTTTTGCTTTTATAATTTAATGCTATTAATACTATACACTATACTTTGCACTTTAGTCAAGTAAATTGATAAAGTTTTTTTAATTTATGCTTGACATTAAGTTATTAATTATGATATTATAAATGCAATATAGTTTAAATGCTATGATAGGGAATAAAAAATATTACACTGAGCTTTAGAGAGCTGCTGTTTGGTGCAAAGCAGTGCCGGGGATATTAATACTCGCCCTTGAGCATACACCCGAAATTTTTAGTAGGCGTGTACGGGTTTGGCTCCGTTAAAAGGCCATGCTGTTAGCATATTTTGTTTGACGGCGTAAAGTGGTTGCATACTGCAACAATAAGAGTGGTACCGCGTAGATTATACATCTTCGTCTCTTAGCCAAGCGGCTGAGAGGCGTTTTTTTATTGCTTTTTAGCCAAAAAAATACGGTTTATTATAAAGGAGCGATAGTATATGCAAAATTGTAACAAATATAGGCATGGATTTTACAACCCACCGACAAGCGAATTTAAATGGATGAAAAAAGACAAAATTGACAAAGCGCCAAGTTGGTGTAGTGTTGATTTACGTGACGGTAACCAAAGTTTAATGGTACCAATGAGCCTTAATGCAAAACTTGATTTTTTTCAATTTTTAGTAAAAGTTGGGTTTAAAGAAATTGAAGTTGGCTTTCCTGCAGCGAGTGAAACAGAATATGAGTTTTTGCGCACTCTTATTGACAAAAACCTAATTCCGGCTGATGTAACTGTTCAAGTTTTAACTCAGTGCAGAGAACACATTATTAAGCGTACATTTGATGCATTAAAAGGCGCGCCTAGTGCTATTGTGCATTTTTATAATTCAACAAGTGTTGCACAGCGCGAGCAAGTTTTTAAAAAGTCAAAAGACGAAATTAAACAAATTGCAATAAGTGGTGCAGAACTTGTTAAAAAATTTGCCGATGAATACGATGGTAATTTCCGCTTTGAATATAGCCCTGAAAGTTTTACAGGCACAGAGCCTGAATATGCACTTGAAGTTTGCAATGCCGTGCTTGATGTTTTGAAACCTTCTAAAGATAATGTTGTAATTATTAACTTGCCTGCAACTGTTTCAATGAGCATGAGCCACGTTTACGCAAACCAAATAGAATATATGTGTGATAATTTAAAATATCGTGAAAACATCGTTGTTAGTCTTCATCCTCATAATGACAGAGGTTGTGGTGTTGCAGACGCTGAACTTGGTTTACTTGCCGGGGCAGACAGGGTTGAAGGCACACTTTTTGGAAATGGCGAACGTACAGGCAATGTAGATTTAGTTACACTTGCCTTGAATTTGTACAGCCAAGGAGTAGAGCCAGGCCTTGATTTTAGTAACATGCCGTTAGTTGTTGAACAATATGAAAAATATACCGACATGAGGGTATATGAGCGCACACCTTATGCAGGTGCACTTGTATTTGCTGCGTTTAGCGGTAGCCACCAAGATGCAATTGCAAAAGGTATGAAATGGCGCGAGGAAAACAAACTTGACGTATGGAATGTACCTTATTTGCCAATTGACCCAAAAGATGTTGGAAGAGAATACGAAACAGATGTTATTAGAATTAATAGCCAAAGCGGCAAAGGCGGCATTGGTTATGTTTTAGAACAAAATTATGGTTACGACTTACCTGCAAAAATGCGCGAATCGCTTGGGTATATGATAAAAGATTTATCTGACAAAATGCAAAAAGAACTTGGTCCACGTGATATTTACAGCGTATTTAAAGAGCAATTTTTAAACAAAAAGTCTCCGTTTGAAATTCCTGAGGCTCATTATATACAAAAAGACGATGAAAACGCCCGAATTTATGCGATGGTAACGGCAATTGAGGACGGAATTACCGTTGAATACACAGGTAAGGGAGACGGCAGACTTGAAGCTGTTGTAAACGCTATAATTAATGGTAGCGATAGAGACTTTACTATACTTAATTATCAAGAACACTCTCTTACTTCCGGAAGTAAGAGCCAGGCTGTTTCTTATGTTGGTTTACAATGGGCAGACGGCATGCTAACTTGGGGCGCCGGAACAGACAGCGATATATTAGTTGCAAGTGTTAAAGGTTTAGCAAGTGCAATATGTAATTACTTGCCAAAGGGTATTTAATTTAATAAAGCTGTTTAAAAACAAATATATTAATAATGCCGCAAAAGCGGTAGATGGGGGATAAATATGGGAATGACAATGACGCAAAAAATTCTTGCAGCGCATGCAAACTTAAGTGAAGTTGCGCCCGGAATGCTAATTATGGCGCAACTTGATATGGTACTGGGAAATGATATAACAAGCCCTGTTGCCATAAACGAATTTGAAAAAGCAGGATTTAAAGGCATATTTGATAATGAAAAAATTAGCCTTGTAATGGACCATTTTGTGCCTAACAAGGACATTAAAGCGGCTCAGCAGGCAAAACAAAGCCGTGAATTTGCAAACAAATATGACATTTTAAATTTCTATGATGTTGGTTCAATGGGCATAGAGCACGCCCTTTTACCCGAAAGAGGACTTGTTGCCGCAGGGGAATGCATTATAGGTGCAGACAGCCACACATGTACTTACGGCGCACTTGGTGCATTTAGCACAGGCGTGGGAAGCACAGATATGGCGGCAGGAATGGCAACGGGTAAATGTTGGTTTAAGGTGCCCAGTGCCATACGTTTTAATTTAAAAGGCAAGCTTAACAAGCACGTTAGCGGCAAAGATGTTATACTGCACATTATTGGTAAAATAGGTGTTGATGGCGCTCTTTATAAGAGTATGGAATTTGGCGGCGAAGGCTTAATTAATTTGAGTATTGATGATAGGCTATGTATTGCTAACATGGCAATTGAAGCAGGCGCAAAAAACGGTATTTTTGAAGTTGATGAAATTACACTGGCTTACATGAACGAAAGAGTTACACGTGACTTTAAAGTATATAAACCTGATGATGATGCTGAATATGACAGCATTATAGACATAGATTTATCAAGTATTCGTTCTACTGTTGCATTCCCGCATTTACCTGAAAACGCACGTACCATAGACACTATAGGCGAAAAAGAAGTTAAAATTGACCAAGTTGTTATAGGTAGTTGTACTAACGGTAGATTATCTGACATGGCAGCAGCTGCTGAAATTTTAAAAGGGCGCAAAGTTGCAAAAAATGTGCGTGCAATTGTAATACCTGCAACACAAGCTATTTATAAAGATTGCATAAAGCTTGGGTACTTAGATATATTTATAGACGCAAATTGTGTTGTAAGTACACCAACTTGTGGGCCTTGCCTTGGCGGATATATGGGCATACTTGCCGAAAACGAAAGATGCATTGCAACAACTAACAGAAACTTTGTTGGCCGCATGGGCCACCCTGAAAGTGAAGTTTACCTTGCAAGCCCGCAAGTAGCAGCGGCAAGTGCAATTACAGGATATATTACAGACCCTGCAAACGTTTAAAAAAAGATTTTACTTTATAAAAAAAAATTGTTTTTTATAAACCGTTTGTAAAAAACAACAGTAATATTTAACGGCAAAAGGAGAAATAAAAATGCAAAGTATTGTTAAAGGTAAAGTTCATAAATATGCAGATAATATTGATACAGAAGTAATAATACCTGCACGCTATTTAAATACACCAAACGCAAAAGAACTTGCTTCTCATTGTATGGAAGACATAGACCCTGATTTTGTTAACAAAGTTAAACAAGGCGATTTAATTGTTGGAGGTTTTAATTTTGGGTGCGGCTCCAGCCGTGAACACGCACCGCTGTCAATTAAAACTTGTGGTGTTTCTTGTGTAATTGCTAAAACATTTGCACGCATTTTTTACAGAAATGCAATTAACATAGGCCTTGCTATATTAGAATGTGAAAAAGCTAGCGACAGCATTGAAGCCGGTGATGAAGTAAGCGTTAATTTTGATACAGGCGTTATTACAAACATCACAAAAAATGAGTCTTATCAAGCCCAGCCTTTCCCCACTTTTATAAAAGACATCATAGAAAAAGGCGGACTTTTAGCCTCATTGGATAAATAATTTACCATTACAGATAAATACAGGCAATGCGATATATGATAAAATTAGCTAAAAATTGTAACAATACAATCAAAAGTAATTTTTATATATCGTCATTGCCTCATAATTTTAATATTGATTTTAAATAACAGGAGGCCCAAAATGCAAAAAAATATTACAGTTTTAAAAGGTGACGGTATAGGCCCTGAAATTGTTGAACAAGCAGTTAATGTTTTAGATGCCGTAGCAAAAAAGTATAATCATCAATTTAATTACACTTACGCCGATATAGGTGGAGTTGCAATAGATAATCATAACGAGCCCTTACCAAAAGCAACTATTGATGCATGCGTAAATTCAGACAGTGTATTACTTGGCGCTGTTGGCGGCCCAAAATGGGATAATTTACCCGGTAACTTGCGCCCTGAAACAGGGCTTTTGGGAATACGCAAACATATGAAATTATTTTCTAATATACGCCCTGCAAAAATGTTTAAACAACTTGAATCGTCTAGCCCATTAAGGCAAGATATTGTAGCAAAAGGCATTGATTTTATGGTTGTGCGCGAACTTACAGGTGGCATATATTTTGGCGAACATAAAACTGAAACAGTTAATGGCGAGCGCATTGCAACAGACATTTTACCTTACAGCGAACATGAAATACGCCGTATAGTTAAAACAGGGTTTGAAACTGCAATGAAACGCCGCAAAAAACTTACAAGTGTTGATAAGGCAAATGTACTTGATACAAGCCGTTTATGGCGTAGTGTTGCACAAGAAGTTGCAAAAGAATACCCATTAGTTCAATTTGAAAATATGCTTGTTGATAACTGTGCAATGCAAATTGTTAAAGATCCTTCTCAGTTTGACGTTATTGTTACCGAAAACATGTTTGGAGATATATTAACAGACGAAGCCAGTATGATTACAGGCAGTATTGGAATGATACCGTCTTCTAGCCTTGGCGAGGGCACATGCGGTTTATACGAGCCAATACATGGTTCTGCCCCGGATATAGCAGGGCAAAACAAAGCTAATCCAATAGGAACAATACTTGCCGCATCAATGATGCTTAAATACTCATTTAACATGGTTGATGAAAGCAATGCAATTGAAGTTGCTGTTAATAAGGTGCTTGAAAGTGGTATGCGAACAGGCGACATGATGAGTGAAGGTTGCAAAATTATGACTTGCACTGAAATAGGAAATGCCATTGTAAGCGCAATTTTAAACGATTAATGGTTTATTGCTACTATATTTTTAATGCGTTTTTGGCTTAATGTTTTTTGCTTTATTTTTTCATGTAAAAGCATGCCCTTTATATTATTATTAACAATTATTTATATAAATTTTTTATCTGCAAACAAATTTTATACCTTGATTGCAATAAAAGTTAATTAAATTTACTAATTTTTGGAGGGTATCATGAACGTAATAATTACAAAAAATTATAACGAAAGTTGTAAAAAAGCGGCAAATATTTTTAAGCAAGTTATTAGTGAAAACCCAAGTGCAAAACTTGGACTTGCAACAGGCAGTACAGCAGTTGCTGTTTACGATGAACTTATTAAAATGCATAATAATGATGGACTTGATTTTTCAAACATTCGCACAGTAAATCTTGATGAATACTGCGGACTTGAAAAAGAGCACGAGCAAAGCTACAGATATTTTATGAATGTTAATTTTTTCAACCATGTTAATATTAACAACACTTTTGTTGCAAAAGGTACCGGCGATGTACAAGCCAATGCAAAAGAACTTGATAAAATGGTTTACGCCGGTGGAAATGTAGACATACAACTTTTAGGAATTGGTGCTAACGGGCATATAGCTTTTAATGAGCCTGGCGAAAATTTAATTGCTTGTGCGCATGTTGAACAATTAACACAAAGCACAATTAATGCAAATGCTCGCTTTTTTGATAATGTAGAAGATGTGCCTACAAAAGCAATTACTATGGGTATGGCAAACATAATGTCTGCTAAAAAAATTGTTATAATTGCAACAGGTTTAACAAAAGCCGATGCTATTAAAGGGCTTATATTTGGCGAAAATATTACAACGCAAAACCCAAGCACACTGCTTAAAATGCACAGCGATGTACACGTTATTATTGACGAAGAAATTGCAGCTATTATTGGTTTAAATAAATAATATTTTTTACTTTCACGCATAAGAGTTATAAAACTCTTATGCGTGTTTTTGTTGCTTTTTATCAAGTCTCATTTTATCTGATATCATTGCTACAAATTCACTGTTTGTTGGCTTTCCTCTTAAATTATGTATTGTATACCCAAAGTACTTATTTAATATATCCACATCGCCTCTATCCCATGCAACTTCAATAGCATGTCTTATTGCACGCTCTACCCTGCTTGCTGTTGTGCTGTTTCTTCTTGCTATTTCAGGGTACAACCTTTTTGTAACACTATTTATATACTCACTGTCTTCCATTGTCATTAATATTGCATCGCGCAAAAATTGATACCCTTTTATATGCGCCGGCACACCTATTTGGTGCAATATATCTGTAACCGTGCATTCATCGTCTATTTGTGGTGCCAAATGTATATGGCGTGCGGCAACGCTTAATATTCTGTTTGCAAGTGTTGTTGTATCAAATGGTTTTAAAAAGTAGTAAGCAAAACCTTTTTGCATTATTTCGCTTTCTAAATCTTCATTAACAAAACTACCTGTTGCAAAAAAAGTTGTTCCTTTTAGCCCACTCTCATCATATTTTTGCTTAACTGTTATTGCGTCAAGCCCCGGCATAAAAGCATCAAGCAAAACCGCAGTGGGTTTATCTCTCAATAAAGTTTCAAGCACTTTTTTACCGTCTTTTTCACATACTTGTACTTTTATCCTATGCGCAGATAGTGCTCCTTTGTATTGTGCTGTAATTTCAGGGTTAGTTTCTGTCATTAATAGTGTTGCAAATTGTTCCATTTTAGTTTTCCTCCATTTTTTTCTTTATCTCGGCTTTTTAAGTGCCTGAATTGTAATTTCCTGCAATATCCAAATATTACCATATTATTCCAATTAACGCAACACTTTTTTGGAAATATTTTCTAAATATAGAAAAAATTATACATTTCGACACAAAATGTTGTGCATTTTTTAAATTTTCATGTCTATATTTAGGATTTATTGAAAATATAAATTTACATAAAATTCTTAAATAAAAGCAAAAAATTAACAAAAAATTATATATTTTAATTTTTTGTTAAATAAAAATAAACCAATGCAAACTTGCATTGGTTTTAATATAGTGTAAATATTTTAAAACACTATTTATGATATTTTGTTTTTGCTTGTATTGAGTAAGCCCTATATATTTGTTCAAGCAGCATAACTTTTGCAAGTTTGTGGGGAAATGTCATTTTGCTCATAGACATTTTTAAATTAGCAATTTGTTTTATTTCATTTGCAAGCCCATGCGAAGAACCAATAATAAATGTTATATTAGAATTGCCACTTTTTGCGCACTCTTGTATATAATTTGAAAATTCTTCACTTTTAAGCTGTTTACCCTCTATACAAAGCGCTACTATTATACTATTTTTTGGCACTGCATTTAATATAAACTGTGCTTCTTTTTGTAGCGTTTTATCTATTGTTGCCTTTGAAATATTTTTCTCATTCATTTTTGTTTGTGCTATTTCAACCAAACTAATTTTACAAAACGCACCAAGTCTTTTCACAAAATCATTTGCAATTTCGTTGCAATTTTTATCGCTTAACTTGCCAACTGTTATTAATGTTACACTTTGCATAATATCTCCTTAAAATGTAAATATAGGCGATACATCGTTGCGGTATGCTACTTGAACAACACATTCTTTATTAGGCGTGTATTCGTTTAAAATTAGCTCGTTTTTTAAAGCATTAAGTACATGTTGTGGTGTATTGTTTTCTTTGCTAACGTGGCAAAGCATAAAATTTTTACAGCCGTTTTGCATTAACCGCATAATTGTTTTTGCACAATCTTCGTTACATAAGTGCCCTTTGTCAGATAATATTCGGTGCTTTAAATATGATGGATACGGCCCATTTAACAGCATATTATAATCGTAATTTGATTCAAGGCTTATAACATTTGCACCACACAAATTTTCATATACTTCTTGCGTTATGCACCCAAGGTCTGTTGCTATTGCAACACACTTGCCTTTAGGTGTTGTTATTCTAAAACCACAACACTGAACCGAATCGTGGCTTGTTTTAAAACTGCGCACCATAAACCCATTTATATCTTGCTCATCTTCACCAATAACATTTAAATTTGCATTATGCGCAACTATTCGCTTTTTTATTAAATATTTAATTGTTTGCTCTGTTGCATAAACCGGAACATTGTACTTTTTTAAAAAAACTGTAAGCCCATACGTATGGTCAGAGTGTTCATGCGTTATAAGTACTGCGCATAAATCTGATATTAACGCTCCCATTTCTGCAAGATTTTCA
>CAYJDK010000001.1:2303-5003 GCA_964368905.1 uncultured Bacteroides sp. | reverse complement strand
GTGCTTTTTCCAATATCAATAAGCAAAAATTTATTGTCTTCACGTATTATACTGCAATTGCCTGATGACCCTGAATATAAAGTTGTGAACTGTGCCATATAACACCTTTCTTTTTAATGCATTTTTTGCATAAAATATTTTTAATTTTGCCGGTAAATTAATTTAAGCAATACTATTATTATTTTTTTGCTCTTAATAAGCTTTTTTCCGGCTCATTATTATAAACGACTATAAAAAAATCCTCGACATATTAATATTAGTCGAGGACTATATTTATTTTTTATTAATCCATTTTATAATTAAATTGCTTTGCTTGTAACACTGTCTACAACTTCAATTCTTTTTATATCGGCTCCAAGGTCTCTCATTTTTTCAACAATATCTTCATAGCCGCGTTCAATATGCTCTATGTCATTTATTTCAGATACACCATTTGCCGCAAGTGCTGCAACTACAAGTGCTGCGCCTGCGCGTAAATCTGTTGCAAAATCTGGTGCCGGCTACAATTCAGGCACACCTTCAACAACAGCAATTCTGCCGTCTACTTGAATATTAGTGCCCATGCGAGTAAGCTCTGCAACATACCTAAACCTGTTTTCCCATATGCCTTCTGTTACAATTGACGTGCCTTTAGCAAGTGTTGCAAGCACTGTCATTAATGGCTGCATATCTGTTGGAAAACCCGGATGTGGCATTGTTTTAATATTCATTGGCTCTAAATCGCCTGTTCTATAAACTCTTATTGAATCGTCGTATTCTTCTACAGTTGCGCCGGCTTTTTCTATTTTAGACGTAATTGGTTCTAAATGCTTTGGTATTACGTTTTTAATTACTACATTACCTGCTGTTAAAGCTGCCGCTACCATATAAGTGCCGGCTTCAATCTGGTCAGGTATAAGGCCATATGTGCAACCATGCATTTTTTGAACACCGCGTATTTTTATAACGTCTGTACCAGCGCCTCTAACGTCTGCACCCATAGTGTTTAAAAAGTTTGCAACGTCTACAATATGAGGCTCTTTGGCCACATTTTCAAGCACGGTTAAACCCTCTGCAAGAACAGCGGCAAGCATTGCATTTATAGTTGCACCAACGCTTACTGTGTCAAAAAACACTTCGTTTCCTTTTAAAGTTGTTTTTGTTTGCACATGTATCATGCCATATTCAACTGAATCATCTGCACCAAGTGCCGAAAAAGCTTTTAAGTGTTGGTCAATAGGCCTAACGCCTAAATTACACCCACCGGGCATTGCAACAGTTGATTGCCCAAACCTGCCAAGCAATGCGCCTAAAAAATAATATGATGCACGCATTTGCTGCGAAAGTTCGCTTGGCACACTTGTAAATTGTATGTTAGTTGTATCTATTTCAAGAGTGTTTTTGTTTATTCTTTTTATTATTGCACCCATTGCTGAAAGTATATCTAAAGATACGCTTACATCACTTATGCAAGGAAGGTTTTCTATAACACATTTACCTTGTGCTAATATGGTTGCCGGTATAATTGCCACTGCGGCATTTTTTGCACCACTCACTGTTACCTCTCCAACAAGTGGCTTGCCGCCGTTTATAACAAACTTTTCCAATTAAATGCTCCTTTTCAAGCTATACCTTTAGGTTTTAATTTAGTATTGCATTAATTATGTAATATTATGCTAAAATTTACATTTTTTAATATGCACTTATACTAAAAAACATAAAAACTACCATTCAATTTGCATCAACACACATAACTACATTATTATACACCAATTAATAAAAAATTAAAAGTATTTTAATATTTTTCATTAATTTTTATAAATACTTATAATATAATGTGAAATTTTTCAACAATTAATACATATCATTTATAATATTTAACATATTTTTACAAGAAAACTTATTAAATTGTACTATTTGTGCCATATCTTTAGGAATTGGCAAAAACACATTGATTTTACCGTTTTCTTTAATTGCATTATTGTTTTTATTAGCATTATCTGCGCATATATTCATTTCATTAACATTATTACTTATAACTTCAGCTCCATATTTACTCGATATATCGTCAAACTGCATTATTCCACAATGCAGCGCTTGCCTTTTAATTGCACTCAAACTACCACCGTACATGTCGTCTCCGGCAAGAGGATGCCCTAAATGGGCAAAATGAACACGTATTTGATGTGTTCTGCCCGTTATTGGAAGCACAGCCACAAGCGAGTGATTATTTTTATATTGTATTGTTTTATATACAGTTTTACTCGGCTTTCCTTCACTGCTAACACATCTTACTATAAAAGAGTCCTCTTTTAAACTTATTGGCAAATCTATTTGCCCGCTTGGTGGTGTTTTGCCTTGAACAATAGCAAAGTAAATTTTCTTTACATTTTGCGCTAACAAAGGCGCAGAAAATTCATTCATTGCACACAAAACAAGCCCGCTTGTGTCTTTATCTATTCTATTAATAGCCCTAAAAGGAAGGCTATATTTTCTTTGTTTTTGCAACCCGCAAAATGCATTTGCCAATGTTTTGTCCGGGTGTAAAAATGTTGGGTGCACTGCTTGGTTTTCCGGTTTATTAAGTAATATCGCATGTTCGTTTTCATATATAACATCAATTGGAATATTTTGCGCAATCACATTTTCACTTTCAATTTGCCGCAAGTTAAACTCAATGCAATCTCCGCTTTTAATTTGTGCGTTAGTAAAAATACTATT
>CAYJDK010000001.1:0-2293 GCA_964368905.1 uncultured Bacteroides sp. | reverse complement strand
GTTGCAAAAATAACCGACATGTGTTTTTACACTGCGCACTAAAGACAACGAAACGCCCCTTTTACGCAAAAAATCACGCAATATCATATTGTTTTCTTGTTTTGTTACAATAAATCGCAGTATCAACGTATCACACCCATTTTTGTATAAAACAAAGTAATTGCCGTGTTAAAAACATGGCAATTACTTTATTTTTTATATGTCAAACTTTTCTTTTAAACTTTTAAAAAATCCTTTTCGTTGTTCATAATTATCTTCCTTTAGCAAATCCTCAAACTTCTTAAGCGCCTCTCTTTGTGCCTTATTTAGTTTTTTAGGTGTTTCAAGGAACACATGAACATATTGGTCTCCCCTACCGCGCCCATTTACATAATGTATGCCTTTAGAGCGCAAGCGGAATGTTGCACCGCTTTGTGTTCCCTCCGGAACTTGGTATTCAACTTTACCGTCTATTGTTGGAACAACAACATTTGCACCAAGTACAAATTGGCTATATGTTAAAGGCACTTTTACGTGCACATCGTATCCTTCACGCTCAAAAATAGTATCCGGCCTAACCGTAACAATAACAATTAAATCGCCTGCCGGTCCTCCGTTTTGCCCCTCATCACCCATAGAAGAAAGCCTTAAACTTTGGTCATCATCAATACCCTTAGGCACATTTATCTCTACAGTTTTTTTGGCAGCTACTCTACCGCTACCATGGCATTTAGAGCATGGTGTTTTTATGGTTTTTCCTTTACCGCCACAATGTGAACACGGCTGTGTTGATTGCATAACACCAAACGGTGTTCTTTGTTGTACAGTTACATAGCCCGATCCTCGGCAATGTGAGCACGTTTCAGGTGATGTTCCCTTTGCTGCACCCGAACCTGTACATGTTTCACATGTATCTTGTTTTGTTATTTTCACTGTTTTTTTACAGCCGTGCACAGCTTCCATAAAACTTAAAACAAGGCTAACACGCACATCAGCGCCACGTTTTGGAGCATTTGGGTTGGCACTTCTGCGCTGTGAACCAAAGCCGCCACCAAAACCACCAAATAAATCGCCAAACAAATCGCCCAAATCCACGCCGCCAAAGCCACCGCCAAACCCACCTTGCCCTGCACCATAGTTTGGGTCAACCCCTGCATGGCCAAATTGGTCATATCTGCTGCGTTTTTGGCTGTCGCTCAATATCTCGTATGCTTCGCCAACTTCTTTAAATTTTTCCTCGGCTGCTTTGTCTCCCGGGTTTAAGTCCGGGTGATATTTTTTGGCAAGTTTCCTGTAAGCCTTTTTTATTTCATCGTCAGAAGCCGACTTAGCTATGCCCAGCGCCTCGTAATAATCTCGCTTTTCTGCCATTTTTTCACCACTTATCTTTATATACAAGTTTTAAATTTACAATAAATGTTTATGTATATTCTACTTTTATTTTTTCTATGTTAAACATAATAACATATTTATGGTTTTTTTGCCACGTTTTATAAAGCAATTTTAGGGACACACCGCATCAAAAACATGCACATAACAACAAAACATTAGTTTTACGGCAAGTATTCTGCCCTGCTTTTAACATTTTTATGTTAAATATTACAGAGCAGAATATTGCTTTTATAAACACTATCAATTTATGCAAAACCGCCTTAATGCGACAGTCCCATATATTATTTAATAATAAACTTCTTTAAAATCTGCATCCACAAAATTGTCATCGCCAACAGGCTCTTGAGGTGCAGCGCCTTCGCCCTCTGCACTTGCTTCTTTATACATTTTTTCGCTTACAGCATAAAATGCTTTTTGTAATTCTTCTTGTTTTGCGCTAATTGCGGCAATATCTTCGCCTTTCAAAGCTTCTTTTAATGCGTCAATTTTTGCAGTAATATCGGCTTTTTCACCCTCGCTTATTTTATCTCCCATTTCGCCAAGTGCTTTTTCTGTTTGGAAAACAAGCTGGTCTGCATTATTGCGTGTATCAACTTCTTCACGGCGTTTTTTGTCTTCTGCTGCGTATTGCTCTGCTTCTTGAATAGCTTTTTCAATATCTTTTTTGTCCATATTAGTTGTAGACTCAATTGTTATATGTTGCTCTTTTCCGGTACCTTTGTCTTTAGCACTAACATTAACAATGCCGTTTGCATCTATGTCAAAAGTAACTTCAATTTGTGGCACACCACGCGGTGCAGGTGCAATGCCGTCTAAATGGAAAACTCCAAGCTCTTTGTTATCACGTGAAAATTCACGCTCGCCTTGAAGAACCTTAACCTCAACAGATGGTTGATTGTCTGCTGCAGTTGAGAATACTTGA